>CANPZL010000016.1 GCA_947589055.1 uncultured Lachnospiraceae bacterium
ATGCTGACCGATCCGGAAAAAGGTGTGATCGAATCCTTAGCCGATATTGGAGCAGTGGGACACCGGATCGTTCACGGAGGCGAGCGGTTTGCTTCTTCGACGATAATAACGGACGAAGTCATCGCTGCCATTGCGGATTGTAACGATCTTGCCCCTCTGCATAATCCCGCCAATCTGATCGGAATCGCTTCCTGCCGGAGCCTGATGCCGGCTGTGCCGATGGTAGCGGTTTTTGATACTGCATTCCATCAGACTATGCCGGAGAAAGCATACCTGTATGGAATTCCGTATGAATATTATGAGAAATATAAAGTACGGAAATATGGCTTTCATGGTACCAGCCACAGCTTTGTATCAAAGCATATGGCCGAACTGCTTGGAAAGAAACCGGAGGAGTTAAGGACGATCGTCTGTCATCTGGGAAATGGCGCCAGCATCTGTGCAGTCCAATACGGAAAGTCCGTTGATACCAGTATGGGACTTACACCCTTAGACGGTCTGGTTATGGGAACCAGAAGCGGCTCGATCGATCCGGCCGTTATCGAATTCCTTGCCCAAAAGGAAGGAAAAGACTTAAATGGGATGCTGGCAGTCTTAAATAAGGAATCCGGCGTCTACGGCGTTTCCGGTGTTTCCAGTGATTTCCGGGATCTGGAGCAGGCGATCCGGGAAGGGAACCGTCGGGCAAAGCTGGCTATGGATGTGTTCTGTTACCGTGTGGCACAGTATATCGGCTCCTATACCGCAGTCATGAACGGGGTGGATGCTATTGCGTTTACTGCGGGAGTAGGGGAAAACAATGCGACAGCCAGAGCCGGTATCTGCGAATATCTGGGTTACTTGGGCATTGCGTTGGACGAGAAGAAAAATCAGGTGCGGGGAGAAGACGCCTGCATCTCAACACAGGATTCTAAGGTTCCGGTATGGGTTGTACCGACAAATGAGGAATTAGCGATTGCCAGAGAAACCGCAGCACTGGTGAAGGAATCCTATTAGCAAACGGTACGATTGTATTTTTGTGTATAAATATAGAATTAACGGTTGACGTATGAAAATATATATGATATTATTAGAGCATAGGTATATGTAGAACAAAAAATGTTACTATTGTTGAAGGATTTATTGGTTTCATAACCGGAAAGGAGTTAATTATGAGAAAAATGACAAAACTGATTACCACTGCCGTTGCAGCAGTTGCGATGACGCTCAGCCTTAGTACCATAAATTCAGCGTTTGCTTATTCAAAAAACGGCTCTTGGATGTTACATTATAATGAATATGACAGTAAGACGACACAGACGATTTATTTAGCGGCTGATGGAAATGGCTATACAGCAACCTGTACTTCCAAGTATGGAAATGTTGCCACTAATTATGTGACCATTAGCGCTCCTTATATGTATACAACGGGTGCGATTACGGAGGTTGGACAGCCGGTTTCCTTGATTCCTTCTCATTTTGATAATGATTATATTACATTTACGGTCAGGTTTTATCATACAGCTAATGGTGCCACATGCAGCAACGGCGGCACAATACAAGGTAACTGATCCGGATGCTCTGCGAGGAGGGGTTTTATGATACGACAAAGTAAAATCTTGTGTGTCTGTCTGTGCATGATAATGGCGCAGGCCTGCTTCACCGGCTGTACGAATCAGGCGGCGTATGATGGCGGTCATGTGACGGACCCGGAAGAGAACGGGACAGGAACCTATGGGAATCTGGATCTTAGCGAGACGGTGTTTACCGAGAACGCACCGGAGTCCGGAGAATGGAAAACTATGGAGATGCATACTTTGGAGATCGATCCGGAGACTGCCGTGCTCCTGCAGGAAGCTGCGGAGGCATATGGCGGTTATGCGCTGGACACCGAGGACATTGTATGTCAAGTCAGGCCCAGCATGGAAGAATGGTTTGATGTGAGTTATGCCGAGATGACGAATGAGGCATATGGATCCGATCCGTATATTACATATATGCGGTATGTCGGGGATGACTTTTACATAGACACCAATACCAGCGGAAAAATTGAACTATATAACCGTTCCGAGCTGAAAGAGATACTGGGCATCGAATATGACAAGACATGGAGCTGGAGCCCCCAAATCGACGGAACGGTAGTAAAGAGTTATGATCTGCAGGATGAGGCAGGGCTTGATGACACATATTGTCTGAACCATGCCGATGTATCTTTACGGGACGCCATGACATATGCGACGGAGTTTCTGAACAGCGGAAACCTCAGTCATCTATGCTTCGGCTCTTGTACATTTACACCCTACTATGCAGACGTGTATAAGTTATCCGATGACCTGTATGGATATTACTTCTGGTATCAGGTGATATATGACGGTGTTCCGTTAGATGCAACGCAGGGGCATGATGTAATTGCCAGCAATGCGGATGAGGAGCGAAGCGGCAGTATCATTTCCAATTCCATAAAATTGCTGATGCTGACCGATTCGTCGGTTGTCTATATGTGGACCTGTTCATTTAACGAGAACAAGCCTTCTACGCAGGAAGGCTGCGAACTTACCGTGGATTATGAACAGGCCTGCCAGATCGTTTCGGATACCTTGAGCCGGAATCATCTGTTTCATGTAGACAGTGCAGAACTGCTTTATTGTATGATGGAACCATCCGGCCAACCTCCATTGGGAGATTATATCGTGATGTTAAGGCCTATGTGGCAGTTTAAGATCACAGACGTCGGCGTGCAGGAATACAGCATTATCTATGTGAATGTAGATGCAGTTAACGGTGAGGTGTATTTGCGATATGAATAAAGTCTTGTTATATCCCAGAGTTCTTTTCAAGGAATATGTAACCGCACCGGGTATTTATATTGCAGTCGTGCTGTTTATACTGCTTTGCTTATTTGGCTGTCTGATCCCTGTGGGAACTCGCGAATTTTCTGTTCTTGAAATATTGACGAACCGAAGTCTTTACGAACAGGCGTGCGGAGATTTGAACTGTAATTCGTATGTTCTTACATATGGATACGACATATCCCCATGGTTTTCGGTACTGGCTCCGATAATCACTGGATTTCCGGCTTTTCTGATCTATAAGCAGAATGCGGAAGGCGTCCGCCCATCGATCCTGAACCGTATGAATCTTCGCACT
This sequence comes from uncultured Lachnospiraceae bacterium, assembly GCA_947589055.1. Lineage (GTDB taxonomy): Bacteria > Bacillota > Clostridia > Lachnospirales > Lachnospiraceae > CAG-632. The sequence continues at coordinate 3,127 of CANPZL010000016.1, forward strand.
TATATCGGCAGCTTGTTTTGTACTGCTTTTTTAAGCGGCTGTTTCATTGCCCTGTTCGGCATTATCCTATACGGAGGGCTGATCCGGATGACGTTTCCGCCGATTACCGCATGTCCGGAGGAGTTTGTAGCGATGTATGGAAGTACGACATGGGAACGTTTTTTGCCTCTCCTTAAGAAATGTGTCAACTGTTGCATTGCATGCGGATTTTTTCCGGTTCTTACGATTCTTCTGTATCAGGTCATTCATGATAAATTTCTGGCGATCACCCTGCCTATGGTATTGCAGTACATTTCTTTTAAAGGCGAGATAGCGTATTTTACATGGTACAGGTCCTTATGGGTGGAGTCACTTGAAAACGGTACAGAAAGCAGTTTTCCCAGCGGTCCGTTAGATTTAATCTCCCTGCTGTTTCCGTCCAGATTTATGGATTATCATACAGTACTGGGGAATTCCGTAAAACTGCCCTTTGCCTGTTTCTTTGTCGTGGCCGGATTGGTTTTTATCATTTTGTATTATATATTTAAAACGGTTATCCGTTTTTCAATCGGTGAGAAGATATGAAAAAGAGTTTATTTGTATTTAAAACTGAATTCCTTCAGACGGTTCGGCAGACACGGGTGTTACTGATCTTGTTTTTTTTAGTCGTTCTGTATGAAAGCATTTTTTCACATATGTTCGAAGTGTGTGCGGAAACACAGTTTTCGCTGCATTGGTCTGAACCGTTTATTTTACTCTGTACCAGAAGTACGAATGTTATTCTACTCCCCTTGATCTACTTATTCCTGTTAAGCGGATTTCCGTTTTGCAAAACCCAGTATTTTCAAATGATACGCACTTGGAAGCAGCACTGGTTCCTGGGGGAGTGTCTGTTCATTGCTGTTTCTGCATTCATGCTGACATTTGTACTGCTTGCGGGAAGCGTACTGTTTTTATCCGGCCACATTGGCATGACGAATCAATGGAGCGATTTCATGACGCAAATGAGGGTGAATTATCCGGAAACATATAATGAAGATCGGCTGCTTTTTCTGGACGCCTCTATTTTAGCGCATGGGACGCCCGTTCCGGTTTTGCTGTACACATTTGGCATGATGTGGCTTTATCTTGTGCTGATCGGAATTGGTATGCTGTTGGGAACGATTGCCGGAAAACGTATCCTGGCCATGATCGTAAACATATCCGTGACTGTGATTGGCGGAACGGCAATCTTTTTCGGAGGAACCACCATACAATGGCTGTTTCCGCTTGTTCATGCAGAATTCGGCCTGCACTATGATTCCCTGTTTTCAACCGTATATTTCCCGTTATGGGGATCGGTACTGTATTTTTTGCTGTTACTTATTGGTTTAATCGTGCTGTGCCAATTTGGCATGAAGCGGATGCAGATCGGAGGAGAAATATGATTACGGTCAAGCAACTGTCATTGCGGATCCGGCAGACGGATATTTTGAAAAATGTAGATATAACATTCCAGAAAGGGAAAATACACGGGCTGATCGGCAGAAACGGAAGCGGTAAGACCATGCTGATGAAGTGCATCTGCGGCTTTGTGGTCCCCACAACCGGAGAGATCACGGTTGCCGGGAAAAAAATCGGAAAGGATTGTGATTTTATCGAAAATGCAGGCGTTATCATCGAAACGCCGGAGTTTATTCCGTATTATTCCGGGTACAAGAATCTGAAGCTGCTTGCCGATTTGAATAAAAAAATCAGCGGGGAACAGATTCGTGAAACGATGGAGAAGGTGGGGCTTGATCCCGATCTGAAACGTCATGTAAAGAAATATTCGCTTGGTATGCGGCAGAGGTTAGGGCTAGCGCAGGCGATCATGGAAAATCCGGATATTCTTATTCTTGACGAGCCTATGAACGGACTTGACAAGGACGGAGTCGGGGATATGCGGACCTATCTGCTTGGTCTGAAAGAACAGGGAAAAACGATTATCATTGCCTCCCATTCTGCTGAAGACATTGAGGTATTGTGTGACACAGTCTCTGAAATGGATAAGGGGGTTCTGACCAGGCTTTCCTGAACTGCCGGCATTCCGGTTTGTTTGGCTGGGAAACGGAAAATCATGATTTTTGCGAATTATAGGTTGACAAAACGAAAAGCAGTCGGTATAATTGACAAGGTGTGGCAAGGGTTATGGTTTCTTGCCGACTAAAATCACCGATTATGAGTTTTCATTATGATAGATTCATAGAGCAGTTGAATGAAGGAGGTGTACCTATGTCAATTTGTCCTAAGAATAAGTCTTCTAAGGCGAGAAGAGACAAGCGGAGAGCAAACTGGAAAATGACAGCACCGGCGTTGGTGAAGTGTCCGAAGTGCGGCGAGTTAATGATGCCTCATAGAGTATGTAAGGCTTGTGGCTCTTACAACAAGAAGGAAATCATTTCTGTTGAATAAGCGTATGCGAAAGGGGATTCCGGAGGGAATCCCTTTTTTTTATCAGGAATGATTCTTTTGTTTTATAAAAAGAGCCTGTGAGCATAACGGTATCTGAATTTCTTTACTTTATTTGGATAATTTAGTATTATATATATGGATTGGCAGGGCTGGTTATATGATTGACAGCTCTGGGCGCTTACAAGGAGGTATATATGGAAGATAAACAGTTTCGAATCGTCATTGATGCGATGGGAGGAGATAATTCCCCGTGGGCGATGGTAGAGGGAGCCGTTCTGGCTGCCAGAGAACACGCAGACGTTTTTTTGTATGTAGTAGGGCCAAAGGAACAGTTAGAGGCCGAATTTTCTAAATATGAATATAATCCGTCACAGATCGAGATTGTGGATGCTCCGGATGTGATCAGCTGCCATGATCAGCCGGTGGAAGCGGTGAAAACGAAAAAGAATTCTTCCTTGATCGTAGGGCTGAACCTGGTAAAGGACGGAAAGGCAGAAGGGTTAATCTCTCCCGGCAGCACCGGTGCGGTACTGGTAGGCGGACGTATGATCGTAGGACGGATAAAAGGAATCCGGCGTTCTCCTTTGGCACCGCTGATTCCACGGGAGGGTGGCGTATCGATCCTGATCGACTGCGGCGCCAATATGGATTCCCGTCCGGCGGATCTGGTACAGTTTGCCCAGATGGGTTCCATCTATATGAAACATATCGTAGGAATTGATAATCCAAGAGTTGCAATCGTAAATGTAGGCGCCGAGGAGGAAAAGGGAAATGCACTGGTAAAGGAAACGTTTCCTCTGTTGAAGTCCTGTCCGAATATCAATTTTATCGGAAGCATTGAGGCTCGTGATATACCGGCCGGTTATGCGGACGTTATCGTCTGCGATGCATTCGTAGGAAACGTAATCCTTAAACTCTATGAAGGAACCGCATCGTTTTTGATGAAGCAGATCAAGGGGGCCATGACCTCGTCGCCGATCAGTACAGTGGGTGCTGCGTTGGTAAAGCCGAAACTAAAAGAAGCGGTCAAGGAGTTTGATGCATCCAATTATGGCGGGGCGCCGCTGTTAGGAATCAACGGGTTGGTTGCAAAGGTGCATGGAAGCTCGAAGGCCAGTGAGGTAAAGAATGCGGTGACGCAGTGTATGGAGTTCAGCCGCCAGCATATTAAGGAATTGATTCAGGAAAATATAACGGCTGCCGACAAATAGCGTATGAGCAAGTAAGATAACGCTTACCGGCGGAAGGAAAAGCATAAAGGAGTATCAGAAATGGGACTGGCTGAGGTTATGGATACAATCGAATATCAATTTCAGAATCCTGAACTGCTGCAGCAGGCATTGACACACAGTTCTTATGCCAATGAACGAAAGTTAAACCGGATTGAAGACTATGAGCGGCTGGAATTTTTGGGGGATGCTGTATTGGAGATGATCACCAGTCATATCCTGTTATTGAAATATCCGGACAAGCAGGAAGGAGAGCTTTCTAAACTCCGGTCTTCCTTAGTTTGTGAATATTGTCTTGCACAGTGTGCCAGAGACCTTCATTTTCCGGATTATGTGCGTTTGAGTAAGGGAGAGCGTCAAACCGGAGGGGCGAATCGGGATTCCTTGCTCTGCGACCTGTTTGAGTCGGTATTAGGAGCCATATATCTCGATGGCGGTATGGAACCGGCAAGGGCGTATGTAGAAAAATTCCTGATGTCGGACATGGAAAATAAACGTCTCTTTTATGATGCCAAGACTAATTTACAGGAACTGGTACAGAAAAACGAGATGGGGACGATTGCCTATCATTTAACGGGGGAACAGGGACCGGATCATAACAAGCATTTTTTTGTAGAAGTTGAGATTGCCGGTGTCCGTTACGGAAGAGGCGATGGGCAAAGCAGAAAACATGCGGAGCAGAAGGCCGCTTACGAAACGCTTTTGTGCTTAAAAAAGGAAAGCAGGTTTAATTAGATGTATCTGAAAAGCATTGAAGTTTATGGCTTTAAATCCTTTGCAAATAAAATATTGTTTCAGTTTGAAAACGGAATCACAGGGATCGTAGGACCCAATGGAAGCGGGAAAAGCAATGTGGCGGATGCAGTACGCTGGGTACTGGGAGAGCAAAGCGCCAAGCAGCTTCGTGGAGCGAGAATGGAAGATGTTATATTTTCCGGTACGGAGCTTCGGAAACCGCATGGCTCCGCTTATGTTGCTATAACCTTAGATAACAGCGACCATGTTCTGCCGGTGGATTATGAAGAGGTTACGGTTGCCAGACGGGTCTATCGGTCAGGCGAAAGCGAATATCTGATCAACGGTACGCCCTGCCGCCTTAAAGATATACAGAATATGTTTTTCGATACCGGTATCGGAAAGGAAGGTTATTCCATTATTGGACAGGGGCAGGTAGAAAAGATCTTAAGTGGGAGGCCGGAAGAACGTAGAGAATTGTTCGATGAGGCAGCTGGAATCGTAAAATACAAAAAAAATAAGGCTGCTACGGAAAAGGCATTAGAGGCAGAACGCCAGAATCTCTGCCGGGTTAACGATATTTTATCGGAGCTGGAAAAACAGGTAGGCCCGCTTGCTGAACAGGCGGAAGTGGCCAAAAAATACCTGCTGTTCAAGGAAGAAATGAAACAACTCGATGTGAATGCTTTCCTGTTGGATAGCGACCGGCTTCGCATGGCTGCCGGTGAACATCAGGACAAGCTGACGATCGTGACGGAACGGACGGAAGAACTTAAGCGCCAGTATGAAGGGATCGGAACGGAATATGACCGTCTGGAGCATGAGCTGGAAATGCACGGCCGGAATTTGGAGACCAAGCGAAATCAGGAGACGGAATTAAAGCTTACTGTGGAACGGGGAGAAGGGGAGATTCGTGTCCTGGATCAGAAGATTGACAGTATCCGCCTTTCGGATGAACATATCAGCGAACAGATCCGCCGGGTACAGGATGCCTTGTTAAAACAGACCGAGGAACAGCAGGCATATCAGGCTAAGAAAGCGGTGCTGGACGAAAAGCTCGATCATGCGGATGATGTAGTAGAAGAAGCAAGAGCAGATGCCCAGGCAATTCAGGATGAGATTGACCAGTTAGAAGAGAATATAGAAAAAAGCAAGGCGGATATAATTGAACTGATGAATGAAAATTCCAGTATAAAGGGAAAGGTTGCCCGTTATGATGCCCTGCTTGAAAATATCAGTTATCGAAAGACCCAGATCAACCAGCGGTATGTACAGTTCAAGAGCGATGAAATGGCAGATAAGGAACAGTATGAGGCATTGCAAAGAGAGCTTCAGGAGCTGGATACAGCCATTGGAAATCGACAGGAGCAGTTAAACGACTGTGATCGCAGATTGGATACGAATACAGAGGAAACCCATAAGAACCGGGAACAGCTTATCGAATTAAGGAATGCGTATACTTCTGCAAAGGCGAAGGCAGAATCCCTTCGGAATATCACGGAACGGTATGACGGATACGGGAACAGCATACGCCGTATCATGGAACAGAAGAAGCATGTCAAAGGGATCATAGGTGTCGTAGCGGACATAATATCCGTACAGCAAAAGTATGAGATTGCAGTAGAAACTGCATTAGGCGGCAGTATTCAAAATATCGTAACGACCGATGAGAAGATCGCCCGGAATCTGATTCAGTTCTTAAAGCAGAACAAGTATGGACGAGCAACGTTTCTGCCGCTTACCAGTATCGGGAATTCCGGTGGTTTTTCAAAACCGGAGGCATTGCAGGAACCGGGAACGATCGGACTTGCAAGCACATTGGTAAAGATCGCACCGGATTATCAGGCGGTTGCCGTGCATTTACTGGGACGGATCTTAGTGGTGGATCATATCGACCATGCGTTAGCCATTGCGAAAAAGTTTCATTACAGCCTGCGGATCGTGACGTTGGAAGGGGAATTGTTGACACCGGGCGGCGCCATGACCGGTGGCGCTTATAAAAATTCCAGTAATCTGTTGGGCAGAAAGCGGGAGCTGGACGAGCTTAATCAGCAAGTGGATTCCTATGGACGTAAGATCTATGAGGCGGAAAAGCTGGAACAGGAGCTTCGGAGCGTGCGGGACAGTCTGAAAGAAGAAAAGGAAACCCTTTCCAATAAGCTGCAGGAGCTGTATCTGGATAAGAATACCAATCATGTGAATCTGGAACAGGTCAATAGCCGCCTATCGGAACAGGCCACCATATTTGCTTCCCTGCAAAGTGAGAGCAAGGAGCTGGACGCCCAGATCGAAGAGATTAACCAGAACAAAAATCAGTTATTTGAAGGAAATAAGTTCCAGGAACAGGCAAAGGCGGATTGCGAAGCAAGGATCGCCAAGTACGAAGAAGAGATCTTGGAGCGCAAGGAGATTCTGGCAACAGCAAACGCCAAGGTTTCAGAACTGTTATTAGAGTTTAATACCATTAAACAGCAGGATGATTTCTTTATTGAAAATATCCACAGGATCCGGGTCGAAAACGATAAGCTGAAAGCAGAGCTGGAGGAGTATAACCGGAGAACCCACGGCGCTGCCGAGGAGATCATGGAGCTTAATGAGCAGATCAATGGAATCCGGAAGGAAATGAAGCTTCGGACGGAACAGATAGAGACCTTGCAGGCGGAGATAGAGGAGGAGCAGAAGCAAAAAGAAGCCATGACGGTGTCTCATAAGGACTTCTTCCGACAACGGGAAGCCCTGCGGGAAGAACTTTCCAGTCTGGATAAGGAAAGCTACCGCTTACATGCCCAGTTGGAAAAGATAACGGAGCAGTCCGATTCTTTAAATAATTATATGTGGGAGGAATATGAGCTTACTTATAATCGGGCGGCAGAGCTTAGAAATCCAAAGTTTACGGATTTGGACGCATTGCGGCGGGAGCTTGCAGCGGTGAAAAACAAGATAAAGGCATTGGGTGATGTTAATGTAAATGCCATTGAAGATTATAAAAATGTTTCGGAACGGTATGCCTTCCTTAAGAATCAGCATGATGATATTGTAAAGGCGGAGGAAAACTTAAAGCGGATCATTGAGGAACTGGATACCGCTATGCGGACTCAGTTCAGCGAGAAGTTTTCGGAGATTCAGGTTATGTTCGATCAGGTATTTAAGGAATTGTTTGGCGGCGGCAAAGCCAGTCTGGTCTTGGTAGAGGAGGAAGATATTTTAGAGGCAGGCATCAAGATCATCGCCCAGCCGCCGGGGAAAAAGCTTCAGAATATGATGCAGTTATCCGGCGGAGAAAAGGCGTTGACCGCTATTGCGCTGCTCTTTGCCATCCAGAACCTGAAGCCATCTCCCTTCTGTTTGCTGGATGAGATTGAAGCGGCATTAGATGATTCCAACGTGGGCAGGTTTGCAAAGTATTTACATAAGCTGACAAGGGATACCCAGTTCATTGTGATTACCCATCGAAAGGGAACGATGGAAGCCGCCGATGTTTTGTATGGAATCACGATGCAGGAGAAGGGAGTTTCTACACTGGTATCGGTGAATTTGATCGAAAACGACTTAGATAAGTAACAGCTGGAGGGATAGAACATGGGACTATTTGATAAACGAAAAAAGAATATGGAGCCGGAGGAAGAACCGGCAAAGGAGATTCAGCAGTCAGATGCTCCTGTACAGGAGCCGGAAGAAGAAAAGTCGAATGAACCGGGATTTTTCAAACGACTGGTCAGTGGATTGACAAAAACGAGAAAGCAATTATCCGAAAGCCTGAACCAGATTTTTCACGGACATTCGGAGCTGGACGACGAATTCTATGATGAACTGGAAGAGGTTCTGATCATGGCGGATCTGGGTCTGGAAACCACGGACCGAATCCTTTCGGATCTAAAGAGACGGGTAAAGGAATATAAGATAAAAGAGGTGGATCCTTGCCGAGAGCTGTTAAGCAACATTATAAGGGATCAGATGATGGTGGAGGATTCGGCTTATGATTTTGAAGAGCAGAAAACCGTTATGCTGATCATTGGTGTCAACGGGGTGGGAAAAACCACTTCCATCGGTAAATTAGCGGCCCAGTATAAGAAACGTGGTAAAAAGGTATTGATAGCGGCGGGGGATACCTTCCGGGCTGCCGCTATCGACCAGTTGAAAACATGGGCAGAACGGGCAGGCGTAGAGATCATCGCACAGCAGGAAGGTTCGGACCCGGCAGCGGTAGTGTATGATGCCGTACAGGCGGCAAAGGCAAGGAATGTAGATATTCTCCTGTGCGATACAGCAGGACGTCTCCATAATAAAAAGAACCTGATGGATGAACTGGCAAAGATGCGTCGGATCATTGAGAAAGAATATCCGGAGGCGCATTGCGAGACTTTGATCGTTCTGGACGGCTCGACCGGCCAGAACGCCTTGGAGCAGGCAAGGCAGTTTAGCGAAGTGACCGATCTGAACGGTATCATCCTGACGAAGCTGGACGGAACGGCAAAGGGCGGTATCGCTACTGCAATTCAGGCTGAACTGGACGTACCGGTGAAATATATCGGAGTAGGTGAAACGATCGAGGATTTACAGCGGTTTGATCCTACCCATTATGTAGAAGCACTTTTTGCTGATTTTGAAGTGCGTTCAGAAGTAGAAATGCTGATCGAGGAGGAAAAGGAAACATGGCAGTAAAGGAACTTACTCTTGAAAAATTTGAAGAGGCATACCAGATCGTTCAGAAGGTAGTGTTGCCGACCAATTTGGTATACAGTGATTTTTTCAGTACCCAGACGGGCAACAAGGTGTATCTGAAACCGGAAAATATGCAGCTGACGGGAGCTTATAAGATTCGAGGGGCATATTATAAGATCAGCACACTCTCGGAAGCGGAACGGGAAAGAGGCCTGATCACTGCTTCCGCAGGAAATCATGCGCAAGGGGTTGCTTATGCGGCAAAGGCATATGGAGTAAAGGCCACCATCGTGATGCCTACGACTACGCCCTTGATTAAAGTAAACCGGACGAAGGACTACGGCGCCGAAGTGATACTATACGGAGATGTGTATGATGAATCCTGCGGTTATGCTTTGGAACTGGCAGAGGATAAAGGGTATACCTTTATTCACCCGTTTGACGACTTGGATGTGGCGACCGGACAGGGATCCATTGCCATGGAGATCATCAAGGAACTGCCTACGGTTGACTATATTCTGGTTCCTGTAGGCGGCGGCGGTCTGGCAACCGGTGTGTCAACACTGGCCAAGATGCTGAATCCCAGTATTAAGGTAATCGGGGTGGAGCCGGCAGGGGCTAATTGTCTTCAGGAGTCTATGAAGCTGGGGAAAGTGACGACTCTGCCTACTGTGGATACCATTGCGGACGGTACCGCTGTAAAAACACCGGGAAGCAATATTTTCCCATATCTGCAAAAGAATCTCGATGATATAATAACGGTAGAGGATTCAGAATTGATCGTTGCGTTTCTGGATATGCTGGAAAACCATAAAATGCTTGCGGAAAATTCCGGACTTTTAACAGTAGCGGCCCTTAAGCATTTGAATATAAAGGATAAAAAGGTAGTCAGTATTATCAGCGGCGGTAACATGGACGTAATTACCTTTGCTTCTGTCGTACAGCATGGTTTGATTGCCAGAAGCCGGATTTTCAACGTATCTGTTTTACTGCCGGATAAGCCGGGTGAATTGATGAATGTATCGTCTGTGATCGCCAATGTACAGGGAAACATCATTCGGCTGGAACATAACCAGTTTGTCAGTCTGAACCGGAATAGTGCGGTAGAACTGGTTATTACCATCGAAGCGTTTGGTCCGGAGCATAAGCAGACGATTTTACAGGAACTGGCGGAACGGGGATACCGACCCATTGAAAAGACCCCGAAAAGTATCTATTGAGAATGAAAAAATGAGGGTTGCCCATGAATATTAAAATGCAATGCTGCGGCATTCTGGTGCTGCTGGTGATTTTGTTTTTTTATCTCCGGCAAAAAAAGATCAATCTGAATACGGAAAAAGCCTTCCTGCGAATGCTGTTAATTATATTTTCCAGCCTGATTCTGGATATTTTGTCAATGGCAGCGCTTTTCAATATGGATGTCCTTTCGGAGTTTTTGGTAACAGCAGTCTGTAAATGTTATATCTCCTCGCTGGTACTGGTGGCATTCTGCGCCTTAAACTATGTTTGTGTAGACATTTATAATCAAAGCGGAAGATACAAAAAAATGTTTTTGGCATACGGAATTTTTGTGGGTGCGGGTATCCTGCTTATCTGGCTGCTCCCCATCTATAAAAATACAGATGATGTCAATAATATGTTTACCTATGGCCCAAGTGTTCTGACTACTTATTTCTTCTGTATGATGCAGTTGATGATGATCGTTTACCTTACTATCCGGCGGAAATCCTATATGAACCCCAAACGAAGGGAAGCGGTGCAGGCATGGGTAGTGATCTGGATTGCGGCAGCGGTGATCCAGTTTATCAATAACAAGCTATTGCTGGTGGGCTTTGCCGGCGCAGTGGGACTGATGATTATTTATCTGAAGCTGGAAAATCCGGAGACCAGCCGGGATCGCAAAACCGGATTATTTAATAAAGTGACATTAGTGCAATATATAAGTGAAAAATTCCGAAAATCAGAGGACTTCAGCCTGTTGGTGATCGTCTTTCCAGAGCTGCGGGAAAGCGGTATTACTACAGAAGAAGGCCGGATCATAAAAATGGAAGTCCTGAAATACGTAATGGAGATTCCGAAGGCGTTTGCATTTAAAGGAGCGGAGGATGAAATCTTACTTCTCCTTCAGGATGCGGTTCAACTGGATACGGTTACCTATCAGCTTCAGAACCGATTTGAAGCCGGCTGGGGGCCGAACCATGACGCATTGATAAAACCGGATTGGCTGTTGATTCCCAGTGCAAGCGTGGTACGACAGGCGGAGGATATTTTGACTTTGATCCAGACCGCCCGAAAGAATCATTTGGAATACGCAGAGGGTGACAGCTTAGTGCTGAAAGAGGAAACCGCTAGGCAAATGTATGAAAAGCGCAGGATCGAGCAGCTTATTTCGGATGCGATGAAAAATAACTGGGTTGAGGTTTATTATCAACCGATCTATTCCACGGAAACGAAATGTTTTACTTCTGCCGAGGCATTGACTCGGATCCAAAACGATACGGGAGAGATCTTTATGCCGGGTATGTTTATTCCAGTGGCAGAGGAAAACGGTATGATCTTAAGACTTGGCGAGATCGTATTTGAAAAGGTGTGTCAGATGCTTCACAATAGCCGGGCGAGGGAATTCGGCATTCAGTACATAGAAGTGAATTTATCCGCAATCCAATGCTCCTATGAATTTTTAGCAGAGCGGTTTATCGGGATTATGGAACGGTATCAGGTGAATCCCGCACTGATCAATTTTGAGATCACGGAATCCGCTTCCGCCAGTGTCAGAAAAACTATGCTGGATAACATGAATAAGCTGATTGATTATGGCGTTACGTTTTCTCTGGACGACTTTGGAACGGGGCAGTCAAACTTAAACTATATTGTCGATATGCCGGTAAATGTAATTAAATTTGACCGCAGCATGACGACTTCATATTTTGAGAACGGGAAAGCAAAGTATGTAATGGATGCGGCTATGCATATGATACAGGGTATGCAGCTTGCGATCGTTTCTGAGGGGGTTGAGACTGAGGAACAGCTAAAGGCGATGGAGGAGCTGAACATTAACTATATTCAGGGGTTTTATTTTTCCAAGCCACTGCGGCAGGACGCTTTTATATCGTTTTTGGAAATCCATAACAGACGGAGTTCGGAGGAAATTTAATGGCAAGGCTGTATCTTGACCAATATCATACCGGTGTATTTCGTGATGAACTGGAATGCTATGCCGGTGATAATTTGTATGAGGTATTACGAAAGCATGGCTTTCTCCCGAAAGCGGTTTGTAAGGGTACAGGCGTCTGTGGAGGATGCCGGGTCTATATTGCTGAGGAGGGCATGGAATGTCTGGCGTGCCGGTATGTAGTAGAGGCAGAGGAGCTTCATATCATACTTGAGGAGACGTTGACGGAGCATAGTATCTTGTTGGCAGATAACGAGACCTTATGCTCGGAGCCTGAGAATACATCGGAACCTGAGAAGAATTCGGAACTTGAGAAGAATTCTGAAGCTGAGAATACTTATAAGATTCCCGTGTCGGCTGGGGAAGATTCCCCGTTAGGAATTGCAATCGACATCGGTACGACTACGATCGCTTCTGCCTTAGTGGATCTGCATTCCCGGAAAATCTTAGCACAGACGGGCTGTCTGAACCGGCAGGCGGCATTTGGTGCGGACGTTATATCCAGAATCCAGTATGCAATGACGGAAAACGGTCTCAAGACGATGCACGGGCTGCTGAAAGAGGATTTGGAAGCCCTGTTTCGATATTATCTTATGGAAGGTTTCCAAAGCAGCCGGATAAAAAAAGTCTGCATCAGCGGGAATACCGCCATGCTTCATTTTTTACAAAAGCTGCCGGTTGACGGGCTGAGCCGCTATCCCTTTACCCCGGAGCGGTTATCCGGCAGCCGTCGATTTGTCGACGGGATAGAAGTACTGCTTTTGCCGGGAAAATCAGCTTTTGTGGGAGCGGATGTGGTGGCAGGGATCCTGCATCTGGGGCTGGGAAAAACGAAAGACTATGACCTGCTGCTGGATCTGGGAACCAACGGAGAGCTTTGGCTGTTAAACCAAGAAGGGGGAATCTGTACTTCCACCGCCTGCGGCCCTGCGTTTGCGAACAGCATTTCTAAGGGTACAGCCCATGGAACTACCCTGTTAGATGCATTGGCACAGGCTTATCAGGAAGGAAAACTGGACGAAACCGGATTGTTAAGTGCGGATTATTTTGATACCGGTATTTTCTGCGGCGCAGTACAGATAACCCAGGAAGCCATTCGACAGATTCAGCTTGCCAAGTCGGCAATCTGTACCGGTATCGAGCTGGCCGCTTACCGGTTACGGGTTCCGCTTGCAGAGATTTCCCATGTATATCTGGCAGGAGGCTTTGGTTTTTATCTGAACCCGGCCACGGCATTTTGTCTGGGTCTGCTTCCTAAGGCATTGGAGGGAAAGCTGCAAATTGTCGGCAATACTTCCCTGCTTGGTGGGATGGATGCCTTATATTTGACGGAAAATGACTTGAATCTGCCGACTGCGTTGGAGAAAAGCATGGTACTGGATTTGTCTTTGGATAAGAATTTTCAGGAGTTTTTCCTGCACCGCATTCATTTTCCGGACAGATAAGAAAGATTCTTACAGGCGGCTTAAGAAAGAAGTAGAATATTCAAAAACCTTATGCTATAATTGTCAAGGTTATAAATGCAAAGAACAGGAGCGGCGGATATGCGGTTATGCAGTTTATCGAGCGGAAGCAGCGGTAATTGTATCTATGTGGGAACGGAACAGACACATCTACTGGTGGATACCGGTGTAAGTAAAAAACGGATCGTGGATGAGCTTCATGCGATTGATCTGGCACCGGAGGATATAGAAGGAATCTTAGTCACCCATGAGCATTCCGATCACATACAGGGTCTGGGTGTTTTTACCCGTAAATATTGCGTTCCAATCTATGGAACCAAGGCGACATTGGAAGCGATTGCCGCAACACCCTCTCTGGGACAGTTGGATACGGGATTGTTTGTTGAGATTCAGCCGGACGTCCCCTTTGAGATCCATGATATGCGAATCGAGGCGGCTTCCACCTGGCATGATGCGGCGGATCCGGTCTGTTATCAGTTCTACAGCAAAGGACAGAAGGCGGGAATCTGTACCGATCTGGGTGATTACGACGACTATCTGGTACATAAGCTGGCGGATTCGGATTTGCTCTTTATTGAATCGAACCATGACGTGAATATGCTTTTAGTCGGTCCGTATACCTATTTTTTAAAGCAACGGATCTTAGGCGACCATGGACATTTATCCAATGAACGATCCGGCCAGTTTATCAAGGAGCTGTTAAATGACCACATTAAGGGAATTATGCTGGGGCATTTGAGCAAGGAAAATAATATGGCTGAACTGGCGTATGCGACAGTAGCGCAGATCTTACAGGATAATCCGTTTGCCAAAGATGTCAGGGAGTTTCATTTACAGGTTGCCAACCGATATACCCATTCCCAGCTTCTTACGACAGATTAAGATGATAATAAGCATTATGCTGCTGTACTTAGTGGCAGCGGACTTCATAGAAAAAGCGAGGATAACAAGATGAGCAAGGCAGTGATAACAGTAGTAGGAAAAGATACCGTAGGCATTATTGCAAAGGTCTGTACCTATCTGGCAAATAATCAGGTGAATATTCTGGACATCTCACAGACTATCATGCAGGATTATTTTACTATGATGATGGTGGTAGATGTGCATGCCTCTTTGAAGGAGTTTAAGACTCTGTCAGAGGAGTTGACACAGATCGGAGAAGAGATTGGCGTTGTCGTAAACCTGCAAAGGGAAGAGATTTTTGACAGGATGCACAGAATTTAGCAGGACGGAGGCAGGCTATGATCAACATACATGAAGTAATGGAAACCAATGAAATGATCCAAAAGGCGAATCTGGACGTCCGAACCATCACGATGGGAATCAGTCTGCTGAACTGTACCGGACAGACATTAGAGGAGGTTTCCCAAAGGATCTACGACAAGATAACCCGTTCCGCTCAAAATCTGGTATCGGTAGGAAAGGAAATCGAACTCCAATACGGAATTCCCATTGTGAACAAACGGATTTCCGTCACTCCTATATCTTTAGTGGGCGGAGGCGTATGTAAAACGCCGGAGGATTTTGTAACACTTGCTAAGACCTTAGACCGGGCGGCAAAGACAGTGGGAGTGAATTTTATCGGCGGGTATTCGGCACTGGTTAATAAGGGAATGACCCCTGCAGATGAATGCCTGATCCGTTCCATACCGAAGGCACTTTCGGAAACGGATGTGGTATGCAGTTCGGTCAACGTCGGTTCCACAAAAACCGGAATCAATATGGACGCCGTAAAACTCATTGGGGAAATGATCAGGGAGGCGGCAGAACTGACAAAGGAATCGGATTCCTGCGCCTGTACAAAATTCGTAGTGTTTTGCAATGCTCCGGATGATAATCCCTTTATGGCAGGGGCATTTCATGGCGTTACGGAAGCAGACCGGGTCATTCATGTAGGCGTCAGCGGCCCCGGTGTCGTAAAGGCGGCTCTGGAAGAGGTACGGGGAGCAAACTTTGAAATCTTATGCGAAACGATCAAAAAGACTGCTTTTAAGATTACCCGGGTAGGTCAGCTGGTTGCACAGGAGGCGTCTAAGCGGCTTGATGTTCCTTTCGGTATCATTGATCTGTCTCTGGCACCAACACCGGCAGTAGGAGACAGTGTCGGAGAGATATTGGAGGAAATAGGACTGGAATATGCCGGTGCACCGGGTACTACAGCAGCCCTTGCTCTGTTAAACGATCAGGTAAAAAAAGGCGGTGTAATGGCTTCTTCCTATGTAGGCGGTCTGAGCGGAGCCT
Source organism: uncultured Lachnospiraceae bacterium (assembly GCA_947589055.1). GTDB lineage: Bacteria > Bacillota > Clostridia > Lachnospirales > Lachnospiraceae > CAG-632. The sequence continues at coordinate 19,041 of CANPZL010000016.1, forward strand.
TTATTCCGGTGAGTGAAGACCAGAGAATGATCGATGCTGCCGCTGCCGGTGCGTTAACGCTGGAAAAGCTGGAAGCTATGACCTGTGTGTGTTCAGTCGGTTTGGATATGATCGCCATACCCGGTGATACGAAGGCAACGACCATCTCCGGTATCATTGCCGATGAGATGGCATTGGGCATGGTGAATCAGAAAACCACTGCGGTAAGGATTATTCCGGTCATAGGTAAAAAAGAAGGGGAATCAGCAGAGTTTGGCGGTTTATTAGGGCATGCTCCTATCATGCATGTAAATCCTTACAGTTGTGATGCGTTTATCAATCGGGGCGGGCGGATACCGGCACCGATTCACAGCTTCCGAAACTAAATGATAAAATGACTTGCGAAACGCAGGCGGTTTCTATATAGTGTATAGTTGAGGTGATAAGAATGAATATCTTGGCAGGTCTTGAACCCAGCCGGGTTTTTTACTACTTTGAAATGCTGTGTGGGATTCCCCATGGTTCTTATCATACAAAAGAGCTTAGTGACTACTGTGTCTTTGTTGCAAAGAAACTTGGTCTTACCGTACAACAGGATGAATGGATGAATGTGGTGATCAAAAAGCCTGCTTCAAAGGGCTGTGAAAACGCTCCGGTTCTGATGCTTCAGGGTCATCTGGATATGGTTTGCGAAAAAGAACCGGATAGTATCCATGATTTTGAAAAAGATGGCTTACAGTTGTTGGTCCAGGACGGTTATGTGACAGCAAAGAAAACGACATTAGGCGGTGATGACGGAATCGCAGTTGCCATATGTCTGGCTATTCTGGAAGATGATACCTTACAACATCCTCCGTTGGAAATTGTCTTAACCACCGAAGAGGAAGTGGGGATGGAAGGAGCCATTCATCTTGACACCACGGATTTAGAAGCAGAATATCTTATCAATCTGGACAGTGAGGAAGAAGGCGTCCTAACCGCCGGCTGTGCAGGCGGTTCCACGTTGGAGCTTCATTTGCCCTACACCGAAAAAACGGTATCCGGTCTGCCTTATACGGTCACGATTTCCGGTCTGGCCGGCGGTCATTCCGGGGTTGAGATTCAAAAGGGACGGGCAAACAGTAACCGTTTAATGGGGCAGTTGTTGACGAAGCTTTCTGAAACCACAGACTATGAGCTTTGTTTTGTAAATGGCGGTAAAAAGCATAATGTGATTCCCAATCGGACAACCGCCGGGCTTGTTTTCCCGGATTCAGATGCCATTATACAGGCGGAAGGCATAGTATCCCATATGCAGACGCTGTTTACGCAGGCCTATGAGGATACCGAAGCAGGGATTCAGGTGAAGCTGGAACCGATGCCACAGGAAAACAAAACGGATACACAGGTCTCTGTATTGGATTCGGAAACAAAAACACGCTTGTTATATCTGATGACCGTATTGCCAAACGGTGTTCAGGCTATGAGCCAGACCGTACCGGGACTGCCGGAAACTTCATTGAATCTTGGCGTGTTATGTACTCGAAGCGGTAAAGATCCGGAGATTTACATTGAAATCTCCAACCGGAGCAGTAATCATGCAGCTTTGGTTTTGTTGGAGCAGCAGCTAACGGTCATAGGGCTTGCCGCCGGTTGCACCTGTCAGATACAGTCTGCCTATCCCGGCTGGAGTTACCGAAAGGATTCGAAGCTGCGAGAGCTGATGCTTTCGATCTATCGGAAGCTGTTTAAGCGGGAAATGGAGATAGAAGTGATCCATGCAGGTTTGGAATGCGGGATTCTGGCTTCTAAGCTGCCGGATCTGGATATTGTCTCCGTCGGACCGGATATTCTGGATATTCATACGCCGCAGGAGCGACTTTCTATTGCGTCCGTTGTGCGTACCTATGATTATATACGGGAGGTCATACGAACCCTTTCCGATGAAAAAAGAAATTGAGAGGATTGCGATAAAGGAGAAATACCATGAGTGAAAATGTGTTCGATGTCTTAAAGGAACGGGGCTTTGTTGCCCAGACTACCCATGACGAACAGTTGCGGGAATTGCTGGGAAAGGAGAAAGTAACGTTTTATATTGGCTTTGATGCGACGGCGGATAGCCTGACCGCAGGACATTTCCTTACGATCATGGCGATGATGCATATGCAGCAGCATGGGCATACACCGATCGCCCTGATTGGCGGAGGAACGACTATGATCGGGGATCCGAGCGGAAAGTCTGATATGCGTACCATGATGACACGGGAGACGATTGATTACAATGCCAACCGCTTTAAGGAGCAGTTATCCCAGTTTATCAGCTTCGATAACGACGCCGCAATTATGGTGAATAATGCAGACTGGCTTTTGGATCTTAATTACGTTCGCTTTCTTCGGGAAATCGGCGTACATTTTTCGGTAAACCGTATGCTGACAGCTGAGTGCTATAAGCAGCGGATGGAAAATGGACTGACTTTTTTTGAATTTAACTATATGCTCATGCAGGCATATGATTTTTATATTCTGAATAAAAAGTATGGCTGTAAGCTGGAAATGGGCGGTGATGACCAGTGGTCTAATATTCTGGCCGGTGCCGATCTGATTCGTAGGAAAAAGATCGAGGAAAGTCCGGACGGTGTCGCTCCGGCAAAGGATCCGGCTTTCGGTCTTACCTTTACCCTGCTTACCACCTCGGATGGTAAAAAGATGGGAAAGACGATGAAGGGAGCCGTATGGCTTGACCCGAATAAGACAACTCCGTATGAGTTTTATCAATACTGGCGGAATATCGAGGACAGCAATGTGGAGCGTTGTCTGGGGCTGTTGACCTTCCTGCCGATGGATGAGGTTCGTCGTTTAGGTGCCTTAGAAGGGGCTGCGATCAACCATGCGAAAGAGGTACTGGCATATGAGGTTACCAAGATCGTACATGGCGAGGAAGAGGCAAAAAAGGCACAGGAGGCGGCAAGAACAGTATTTGCGAGCGGCGGTATCAGTGAGAATATGCCGACGATCACGTATACTAAGGAAGCGCTTGCGAACGGTCTGGATCTGATCACCGTTTTAGTCGATACGAAATTATGCAGCGGAAGAGGAGATGCCAGAAGAAATATGGAGCAAGGCGGCGTCCGGCTGAATGATGAAAAAATAACCGATCCTGCACGGAAGCTGACAGAAGCGGATATTCATGACGGGGTGATCCTCATCCGTAAGGGGAAGAAGAATATCTATAAGGTAGTGATTGAAGCGTAATCTGCCGGTAGATGGTGGAAGGCAGGACCTGCCTTTTGGTTTTTATCAGAAGAAACAATAATATTATTATGTAAACAAAAGCATATTTTATCGAAGATGAAATATGCTTTTCCTTTTCTATTTACTTATAAACGTTTATTAAATTACGATGTGAGGGATTATGGAAAAACTGGCATTGTCGGACGAGATTCTCATGGAGGTTGAAAAACCCGCCCGATACATAGGAAATGAAGTGAACAGTGTATATAAGAATCTGTCTGAGGTTGATATCCGGATTGCTATGTGTTTTCCCGATGTCTATGAAATCGGTATGTCGTATCTAGGGATTCAGATTCTTTATGATATGTTTAATCATATGGAAGGCGTCTGGTGCGAGCGGGTATATTCCCCATGGCCTGACTTGGATCGTATCCTGCGGGAGAAAGGGATTCCGCTGTTTGCCTTAGAATCGCAGGAACCGGTAAAGGAGTTTGATTTTCTGGGTATAACTCTTCAATATGAGATGTGCTATACCAATGTGCTACAGGTGATCGATCTTAGCCATATACCGTTACTGGCGGAGGAACGAGGGGAAACGGATCCAATCGTGATGGGCGGAGGGCCTTGCAGCTATAATCCGGAACCGATTGCGGATTTTTTCGACCTGTTTTATATCGGCGACGGGGAAGCCGCACACCGGAAGCTGCTGGAAGCTTATCGGGAAAACAAGAGGCGGGGCGGAAGCCGGATGGATTTTCTAACGCTGGCGGCCGGCATAGACGGTATCTATGTTCCGTCCTTTTATGACGTCACCTATCATGCGGACGGAACCCTTTCTTCCTTTGAACCCAATCGTCCACAGGCAAAACGAAGGATTAAAAAGCAGGTGGTATTTGATTTTGAACACACGGATTATCCCATGAAGCCGGTCGTACCGTTTCTAAAGGCAACGCAGGACCGGGTGACGTTGGAAATCCAGCGTGGCTGCACACGTGGCTGCCGGTTTTGCCAAGCCGGAATGATTTACCGGCCGAACAGAGAAAAAGATGTTGACTTATTAAAAAAATACGCCGTAGAGATGATTCAAAATACCGGCCATGAGGAAATTACCTTAAGTTCTTTAAGCTCCAGCGATTATGGCTGTCTGCCGGAGCTGACGGAATTTCTGATCGAGGAGATGGGAAAGCGAAACGTGAACATTGCATTGCCTTCCCTGCGTATCGACGCCTTTTCCCTTGACGTAATGCAGCGGGTGCAGGATATACGCAAAAGCAGTCTGACCTTTGCGGCAGAGGCCGGTACCCAGCGGTTACGGAATGTTATTAACAAAGGACTTACCGAGGATATGATCCGGACGGGCGCCATGAAGGCATTTCGCGGCGGCTGGACGAAGGTTAAGTTTTACTTTATGGTGGGGCTTCCGACGGAAACGAAGGAGGATTTGATGGGAATTCCAAGACTTTGTCAGACGCTGGCAGAGGATTATTTTACGATTCCGAAGGAGGAACGGAGTGGAAAGGTAGCGATCACAGCCAGTTCCTCGTTCTTCGTGCCAAAGCCTTTTACGCCGTTTCAATGGGCTTCCATGAATACAGAGGAGGAATTCTTGGAAAAGGCCCGTTTTGTCAAGGATAATTTTCAGTTGCAGAAGAACCGGAAATGTCTGACCTATCGGTATCATGATGCGGATTTGACCATCATGGAAGGAATCTTTGCCCGTGGCGACCGAAGACTGGCGCCGGTTATCTTACAGGCTTATCAGGAGGGCTGTATTTTTGACGCATGGCACGAGATGTTTCACAGAGAAATCTGGGAAAAAGCGTTTCGGGAGCATGGCATCGATCCGAACTTTTATACCAGCCGGGAACGCTCTGTGGACGAGCTGCTTCCATGGGATTTTATTGATATTGGCGTTTCAAAAGCCTTCCTGATACGGGAATGGGAACGGGCAAAGAAGGGCGAGGTGACGCCGAATTGCAAGCAAAGCTGTTCCGGATGCGGAGCTGCCGGTTTCGGAGGAGGTGTCTGCTTTGAAAATCAGGATTAAATATGCAAAAACCGGAGCCTTGCGGTATATCGGGCATCTGGACGTTATGCGGTATTTTCAGAAGGCGATACGAAGAGCGGGACTGGACGTTGCGTATTCGCAGGGATACAGTCCCCACCAACTGATTACCTTTGCCGCCCCGCTTGGCATCGGGATTACCAGCGAGGGGGAATATTTTGATGCGGAAATGCATTCCGTCACGACCGGTTCGGATATGGTAGAACGGTTAAATCAGGTTATGGTATCCGGTATGGAGGTAAAAGATATTGTAGTTTTAAAAGAAGGAGCAAAAACAGCGATGGCTGTCGTGGCCGGTTCGGATTATTGGATCCGGATTCGAGAGGGATATGTCGATGCCTTATCTTTTTTCGCTCAGGCAGAGGCGTTCTTTGCTCAAACGGAAATCCCGGTTGTAAAAGCGTCAAAGACAAGGGAAGTTGAGCTTGATATAAAGCCCTTCATATATGATTGGAAGGTACAAGACAATCAACTTTATTTACTGCTTTCTACCGGAAGCGTGGATAATATAAAGCCGGAGCTGGTACTGGAAGCCATGTGTCGTTTTCAAGGACTGGAATATCAAAAACTCGCATTTCAGATTCATCGGCTGGAAACCTATATGCGGAATGAAGACGGGAAGCTGGTATCTCTTCTGAAGGCAGGAGAAGAAATACGCTAAGCGTTAAGGTTTAAAGAGAAAAGGAATGGATAGTATGCATGAATTGATGATCACACAATATGAAAACCGTACTTGTGCCTGCTATTATGAAGAGGGCGTGCTTTCCGAGCTAACGATCCTTCCGAACCGACAGGCGGAGCAAAAACAAACATCATTGCTTGGCAACATATATGTCGGGCGTGTGCAAAACATTGTTCGGAATCTGGAAGCTGCCTTTGTTGAAATCCAGCCGGGTCTCGCCTGCTATTATTCCTTGGAAGAAAACAAGACCCATCTTGTTTTGAATGCCAAGTCCAAGAAAGCTCTTACAGCAGGGGATGAAATCTTAGTTCAGGTATCCCGTGAAGCGTCCAAAACAAAGGCGCCGACTGTCAGTGCGGAATTACAGCTAACCGGAAACCTTGTGATTCTCCTGTATGGAAAGAAACGAGTGAACATTTCCCGAAAGCTGCCGTCGGATGAACGGATCCGGAAACTAAAAGCGGAATTAGAAAACCGGCTTCCGGAAGGATTTGGGGTAATTGTACGGACTAATGCCTATGAGAGTACGGATACTGCCATATTGGAGGAATTTGACGCCTTATTGGGACAATTAACGACGCTTATTGCACAGGCAGGCTATCACACGGTATTTTCCTGTTTATATCAGGAAAATACACCGTTAAAGAGAATGCTCAATGACTACAATAACGAAGCCTTGACAAGAATTATCACGGATATACCAGCGGTATTTGAAGAACTTTCCACCTTGCTGCCAAGCGGCGAACAGGAAAAGCTGGAGCTTTTTCAGCCGCAATTTCAGCCCTTATATGCCATTTACCGATTCGATCGGGACTGGAAGGAGGCGGTCGAGCAGCGGGTCTGGTTAAAATCCGGCGGCTATCTTGTCATTGAACAGACGGAAGCATTAACGGTGATCGATGTTAATACCGGGAAAGCTGTCAGTAAAAAAAGCCGGCAGGATAATATTCTAAAGGTCAATCTGGAAGCGGCGGGGGAGGTAGCCAGACAACTGCGGCTTCGGAATCTGTCCGGTATCATCATCGTTGATTTTATTGATATGGAACAGAAGGAGCAGCGGGAGAAACTGATAACATATCTTTGTCAGGAAATCAAAAAGGATCGTATCCCTACGAATTTTGTGGATATTACCCGGTTGAATCTGGTGGAACTAACCCGGAAACGGGTACAAAAGTCTCTTAAGGAGCAGTTGCGGGAAAGAAATGAGTAGAAGAAAATAAAGAACGCAGGATAACTGTTAAGATAATGAAAAGGCTGAAACTATGTTTTAGCCTTTTTTAATGGTTGAAATAGGGGATGCCTATATCGGGATTTTAAAATCATTTAGGAACAAACATTAACAATTTTTAACTGTTAGCCGATATATTTTATGAAATCCTATGGAAAGGAGAGATAGGCGTGGAAAAAGAAACAACACCTAGTCAAAGTGAATGGCTGATCATGGAAATCTTTTGGGCAGGAAACGGAACAATGACAGCAAGGGAAGTCATTAAAAAAATGAAAGAGACGACGGATATGTCACCTAGAATGGTGCGTGTCCTGTTAAACCGGCTGTGGCAGAAAGGGGTATTAAGCTATACTGTAGATGAACACGATTCCAGAATGTACCATTATACTGTTGTAAAATCAAAAGAGGACTGTCAGAAGGAAAAAAGCAAAAAATTTGTAGACAGCTATTTCGGAGGGAATGGCAATGCCGCAATGGCGGCACTTTTGCAGAATACGGAGCTTTCCGAAAAGCAGTACCGGGAATTGGAAAAAATCTTGGAGCAGTGCAAACCATCGGAAAAGGATGCTGAAAATCTATGAAGATACAGGAATTTGCAAAGCATCTGGCGGAGCTTTTGGATTTTTGCTCTTTTTACTATACGATACAGCTTATCAGATGTGCATTCATTTCTTTTCTAGTATTGGCATTTGTCTTTCTTTTGCGGAACACTGTGCTGAAAAACAAGATTTTTTTTAAAGGCGCATTGTGGAGCTTGTTCCTTCCGGTTTTGTTTGCTGGGAAAATGAAGTTCTTTTATGAAAGCATGGCGGGTAGTTTTTTATTTTCGGGCTGGACAGGATTCCTGAGTGAACATAGATGGTTAAACTGGTTGTATCTCTATGGTATTGCATTATATGCGTTATGGCTTATTCGTAAAAAAAGAAAACTGCTAGCGTTAATTAAGGGCATGAAGAAACAGCAGATTGACGGTAAGACTGTTTATGTTACGGAACTTCCTGTTACACCGTTTGCAATAGGTATCTTCCGCCCCAAAATTATCGTACCGCAAAAGATATTAGAACAGTTTGGCAAAGAGGAACTGCATATAATCTTACTTCATGAAAAGGAGCATATCCGTTCAGGACATTTGGTGTTTTATCTTTTGTGGGACATCGTCCGGGTACTGTTATGGATAAATCCACTGCTTACTATATGCACAAACATATTCCGTGAGGATATAGAAGAAATCTGTGATTGGATCACAATCCAAAAAAGCGGGGCAGGTGCATTTGAATATGGACAGCTTTTATTAAAGACGATGCGGTTATTACAGACAGAATGCAAGGATTTTAATATGTATGCTACGTTTGCAGGCGATAAGGAATACCGCAGGATCAGACAGAGAGTAAGAAAAATAGCAGGATATATACCGTATAAGCAAATTGCGGCAGATGGCGTATTTGCAGCAACTTTTTTCTTGATTCTCGTAATACTGACAGGATTACGCTTGATCTCTTATGGAGCTTATAATGAAAATGATAGTATGCTTGTCTATGGATTTGACGGCAATGGCGTGACGTTTTTGGATACAGGAAATAGTGCTGCCCTGCATCAGATGATTTCCTATGATGACAGTTATGTGTATGTGGACAGGGAAGCATTTGAAGCATACCTGCGGGAGCATGGCGCAGAGAAAGATGTCTATATTGTATTCGGCGGTTTTTATAAGCTCCCCGGAATAGGCGGGTACGGTTATTCCTGTTATTATGAAGTGGACGCAGGGGAACAGACAACAAAAATCCCATATGACAATCGGGATAGCGACTGGTGGGTAAGCCTTATGAAACGATTGTAAACGATGCGATTGTTACAGAAACGGATTTCAAATCATTTTAATTATCAAGGAGGAGAACACTATGGCAATGGAGATTACAAACAATTACAATGCATATGAGAATACCTATGCGGCAAAAAATCAACAGGAAACACCGAACCAAAGGGCTGTTTCAAAACAGAAAGTATCGGAAACAGCGGCTGTGCAGAAAAATTCCGGCACGGAAAGCAACAAGGCAAAAAATGCGGCGGAGTATATGAAGGAGCTGGAAAAGCTTGCTCCCAGCGTGGAATTTCGCATAGGAAGTAGCTATGCAACAGATAAGACTGGTAAAACGTTGACAATCAACCCGAAACTTTTGGAGAAAATGCAGAATGATCCCGCAATGGAAAAGAAAATGAAAGAGTTAATTGGCGGCGTTGAAAAAATGACAAAAATAGTGGATAATTATTACAAAGCTATGGGAGTTACTACGGTATATCGCCATAGTTATATTGATGCGAATGGAAAATACAGTTGTATTGCTGTTAGTGTAAAAAAAGATAAACTGAATGAAAAACTCCGCAAGGAAGCGCAGGAAAATGCCAAAAAGCAGATAGAAAGAACCCGTGAAAATGCCCGTAAAAAGGCAGAGCAGCTTACGGAACAGTTAGAGGAAAAAGCCGAAGAAGCAAAAAAGACGGAAGACAGTCAGGATCAGAGCAGCATTGTTATTGTCAAATCTGATACTGCACAGGATAAGGCTGAAAAGCTGCTTTCGGAAAAGCTGAAAAATGCGGATGGCAGAGAGATTTATTTTAATGATGATGACATGAAGATTTTTATGGATGCGGCAAAAGAAGAAGCACAGAAACTGTCCGATAAAGTAAAAAATCCGGTTGTAGCAGGCAACAGTTTTGATATGCAGGCATAAGCGTATGAATGGTAAAACACATTCTATATGTCTGATCAATACAGTTTCCATGATATGAGCGAATTATTTATTGACAACTACCTGCCTAACAGGTATAATATTTGAGTGTGCCGCACAGCGAGGTTTAAGTGTGTTCCTTGGATACCACCAAAGCTGGCGAGTAATGATAAAAGGAGGATACCGATATGTACGCAGTTATTGCAACAGGCGGCAAGCAGTACAAGGTAGCGGAAGGCGATATCATTTATGTAGAGAAATTGAATGCTGCAACCGGTGATACCGTTACATTTGATGATGTGATTGTTGTTAATAATGACAAGGACATTCTTTGCGGTGATAAGGTAGCAAAGGCGAAGGTTACGGCTGAGGTCATTGGTGAAGGAAAAGGAAAGAAAATTATCGTTTACAAGTACAAGAGAAAGACCGGCTATCACAAGAAGCAGGGTCACAGGCAGCCGTATACAAAGGTTGAGATTAAGTCGATTACAGCTTAATGTAAGGGTGGCATATGATTCAGGTAATCATGTATTTGGATTCTAAGAGAAAACAGGTTACAGGTTTTCACACATATGGCCATGCAGAATATGCCGAAGCAGGAACGGATATTGTCTGTAGTGCGGTTTCGGCTATTGTATTGACAACAGTGAACTCCATAGAAGCCTTGACAGAGGATGTGTTTACCGTAACGCAAAATCAGGAACAGGGGGAAATTGATCTTCAATTTCAAGCACAGGCGAGTAAGGAAGCGGTCTTATTGCTTCGTGCCATGCAGATTGGATTGGAAGGAATTTCCAATGAATATGGAGAGAAATATTTGAAAGTTACCACGAAGGAGGTGTAACGAAATGATGCAGATGAACCTTCAATTTTTTGCACATAAGAAGGGTGTAGGTTCTACTAAAAACGGGCGGGATTCCGAATCCAAAAGATTAGGAGCCAAGCGTGCCGACGGACAGTTTGTAAAGGCCGGCAATATCTTATACAGACAGCGTGGAACTAAGATTCATCCGGGTGTTAATGTGGGCAGAGGCGGTGATGATACACTGTTTGCTCTGGTTGATGGTGTAGTTCGTTATGAAAGAAAAGGCAGAGACAAAAAGCAGGTTTCCATTTACCCTGTCGTTAACGAATAAGATTATTAGGGGACGCTATTCTATATAGTGTCCTCTTTTTTTAGATTTAGAAGGTAGGATAAGAATATGTTTGCAGACAGAGCAAAAATTTATGTCCGCTCCGGCAAAGGCGGTGACGGTCATGTCAGCTTTCGGAGAGAATTATATGTACCGGACGGCGGCCCGGACGGCGGTGACGGCGGACGGGGCGGCGATGTGATCTTTGTTGTTGACGAAGGTATGAATACCCTGGTTGATTATCGAAATTGCCGGAAATTCAAAGCAGGAGACGGAGAAGAGGGCGGAAAACGCCGCTGTCACGGAGCCGACGGAGAAGACATTGTCCTAAAAGTTCCGCCCGGAACGGTAATTAAGGAAGCGGATACCGGAAAAGTGATCTTAGACCTTTCCAATAAAACGGAACCGGTCGTTTTTCTAAAAGGCGGACGAGGCGGTAAGGGCAATATGCATTATGCAACTCCTACCATGCAGGCGCCAAAGTATGCCCAGCCGGGCCAGCCGGCAAAGGAACTTTGGATTCTGCTGGAATTAAAGGTGATAGCAGATGTGGGACTGGTGGGCTTCCCCAATGTTGGAAAATCCACCTTTTTGTCCAGAGTGACAAATGCCCGACCAAAGATTGCCAATTATCATTTTACTACCTTGCAGCCCAATTTAGGAGTAGTTGATCTCGGAGAAGGGCAGGGCTTTGTCATAGCGGATATTCCGGGAATCATTGAGGGCGCTGCGGAAGGGACCGGTCTTGGACTGGAGTTCTTACGCCATATTGAACGGACGAAAGTACTGATCCATTTGGTTGATGCTGCCTCTACAGAAGGGAGAGACCCGATAAACGACATTCATGCCATAAATCAGGAATTAAAAAAATATGGCATCGACAGGAATGCAAAGCCGCAGATAATCGCAGCAAACAAGATAGACGTTATGACGGAAACCGAACAGGAAACCGTTCTTACCCTGCTCAAAGAGGAAATGGAGCCCCTTGGCATACCGGTTATTCCCATATCGGCAGTTACGGGAGCCGGGGTCAAGGAACTGCTATGGAAGGTAGAGACGATGTTAAATAAACTGCCGCCGGAAACCTTTGAATTTGAACCGGAAATCGAAATGGACGTTATGGAAGACGAGAAAACGCTGCCCTTTGAAGTCTCTTATGATGAAAGTGCAGGAGTTTATGTCGTGGAAGGCCCAAGAATCGAACGAATGCTTGGCTATACGAATCTGGAATCTGAAAAGGGATTCCAATTCTTTCAGGATTTCCTGAAGAAAAACGGAATCTTGGAGGAATTAGAAGCGCTGGGAATTCAAGACGGGGATACGGTTCGTTTATATGGTTTGGTCTTTGATTACTATAAATAAATAATAAAATGCATATACTGATAAGGAGAGAAAAATGACAAGCAAACAGCGAGCGTATTTGCGCAGACTTGCAAGCACGATAGATCCCATTTATAATATTGGGAAAGCGTCGGTAACGCCGGAATTCATTGAAGGAATCCGTGACGCACTGGAAAAACGGGAACTGATTAAAATCGGCGTGCTTAAGAACTGTTCGGACGAACCGATGGCATTAGCTGATTTGGTAGCGGAACGAACCGGTTCCCAGGTAGTACAGGTGATCGGAAAAAAGATTGTTTTATATAAAGAGTCACGCAACAATAAAAAAATTATGTTACCTAAATAAACGGTAAGGAGATCATTATGCAGCGAATCGGTATTCTAGGAGGAACGTTTAATCCTATTCATAAAGGGCATATCCAGCTTGGGAAAGCCGCTTATGAACAGTTTCATCTGGATAAGATTCTTGTACTTCCGAACAAGCTGCCTGCTTATAAAGAACTAGACGAGCTTTTGGATACAACATACCGCAGTCAGATGGTAAAGCTGGCCATTAAGGAATATCCCTATATGGAATTTTCCGACATTGAATTAAAGCGTGCGGGGGCTACCTATACCATTGATACCCTGCGAAGCTTAAAGAAGCTGTATCCGGACGACACGCTTTTTTTTATTCTTGGCGGCGATTCCTTGGTTTATCTTCATAAATGGAGAGAATATAAGGAAATCTTGAAATTGGCGAAGATCCTTTGTGCCAAACGTGCGGAAGCGGATCTTCCCAGATTGCAGGAGATTCAGAAACAGCTATTGCAGGAGGTGCCGGAAGCAGCTATTTTCTTTTTGGACACGCCTATGATTCCTATATCTTCCACAGAACTCCGTGAGAAATTATATCAGGACAGGAGCGTGTTAAAATGGCTTCCGGAGGGTGTCTGGGATTATATTAGAAGCCGGAATTTATACAAAGGATTATCCGATACGGAAAAGGAGGCAGAATGACGATGCACATGGATCGAATCGAGATGCGGGAAAAACTTAAAGAACGACTGTCCGAGCGTCGGTTTGAACATAGTCTTGGAGTGGAGTACACGGCAACAGCAATGGCAATGTGTCACGGGGTAGATCTGGAAAAGGCAGCGATCGCCGGTTTACTTCATGATTGCGGCAAGAATCTGCCCGCCGCCGAAAAGATTGCGAAGTGTGAGAAATATGGTCTGCCGATTTCGGCGTATGAACGTAAAAATCCGGAATTGCTCCATGCGAAGCTGGGCGCTGCGATCGCCAAGGATAAATTCAAGATAAAGGACAGGGAAATCTTGTCGGCAATCACATGGCATACCACCGGCTGCCCGAATATGTCGGACTTGGATAAGATCATCTATATTGCGGACTTTATCGAACCAAATCGGAAAATGCTGCCGGAAATGGAAGCGATCCGCAAAGAAGCCTTTACCGATTTGGATGTGTGTTTGACCCATATTCTTTCAAATATTTTGGAATACCTGAAGCGAAAGGGTGAAACGATTGATGAAATATCAGAACAGACGTATGCTTTTTATGTGGGCAGACAGTTGAAGTACGATGTATAATACCGGTTATTATAGAAAGGAGAATGGGCATGAATGCAAAGGAATTAGCAAAACTGATCGTGAATGCACTGGAAGATAAAAAAGCAGAGGATATAAAGATCATTGACATTACAAAAGTTTCCGTAATTGCAGATTATTTTATTCTGGCAAGCGGAAACAATCGGAATCAGGTGCAGGCATTGGCGGACAACGTAGAAGAGTGCTGCGGAAGGGCCGGGTATCCTATGCGTCAGATGGAAGGATATGACTCTGCTAACTGGATCTTAATGGATTATACAGATGTAATCGTACACGTCTTTTCCAAAGAAGATCGCCTGTTTTATGATCTGGAACGAATCTGGAGCGACGGCAAATTGATTGAGACGGAACAGCTCTAAATGCCGGTTGACAATAAAAACATATCGTTTTATAGTTATACTATAAGGAACAGGTGAACGATATGGATTTAGATTTCTTCTTAAAAGTCAATAACGTAAAGATCAATAATATAGTTGCCAAAACAATGCGTTATACCTTGTATTTATTGCTGATCATATGGTGTCTGGTATTTAGTAACCTGATCAATCTTGATAAAACTGCAATTAGTCTCTGCCTAGCAAGCTGCGGGATCTTGCTTCTGATACCTACTCTTTTTGTAAATTGTTTTAATGTTGAGAAAAAGTTTATCATGTATCTGGTCGTTATCTGCGCATCATTGGTGAGCAGTATTTTGTGTTCCTTTTTGTCTTATTATGCATCAGCAATCGTATTGTTTCCCTTATTGATCGCATCCCTATATTATGACCGGGTACTGGTATTGTTCACCTCTTTGATCAACACCGTATTGATACTGGCTTCTTCAATGTTAAATCTTTCTGTAGGGCTGATTTCCAACGATCCGCTGGCAAAAAACGTAGAAGCAGCGATTTTTTATAATTTTGTGCCAAAAGAACTGGTCGTGATCTTCATGTCCTTCATCGTATACTTTATCGTGGATCGAAACAATGAAATGATGTCGGATATTTTTATCTATTCCCAGCAGTTAAAGATCAGTCAGGAGGAGATCATTTTATCCTTTTCTAATATCTGTGAATCGAAGTCCAAGTCCACCGGTGAACATGTCCGGCGGGTATCCAAATATATGCGGGTTTTATGCGAGGCTTCCGGCTTCGATCCGAACTATACCGATATGGTATGTACAGCTTCTATGATGCATGATATTGGAAAGCTGATGATACCGGAAGAAATCTTAAATAAACCGGGAAAACTGACGGAAGAAGAGTATGCCATAGTCAAGAATCATGTCTTGTATGGGGAGGCTCTGTTACATAATACAACGGGAGAAATCATGGAGATTGCCCGTACCATTGCGTTGCAGCATCATGAACGCTGGGACGGTAAAGGATATTTAGGTATGAAGAAGGAAGAAATCGCATATGTCAGCCGTTTAATGGCATTAGCTGATGTGTTTGATGCACTGTCGGCATCTCGGTGCTATAAAGAAGGCTGGTCGCTTTCTCAGACCTACAATGAAATTGCCTTGGGGAGCGGTACACAGTTTGATCCGCAGGTAGTGGAATTGTTTAAGGATAATTACAGTAAATTTGTAGAAATCTTCAATTCTATACCGGACGTACAGCCGGAGCAAGCGCCAGAGGAGCATTGGGAAATTCAAAATAGCGTAAAAATTCACGAGGATGGAAAAGAAGCCAATGTAGGCTAAGGCACAGGACGGATAAAGAAAGGAACAAAGGATGTTTCGTGTTTTTAATGAATACTTAAAGTACATACAGCTTTCAACCGCACCGGAGATTGAATGTGCCTTTAATCATTACCTTGCAGATGACAAGGAGATTAAGACCTCATGTGTCACGATCCATTATAATCGGTTTGTAGTCGATATTAAGTTAAAACAATTTGGACTAAAGGAAGCCCAGAAGCATTTTCAGAGTATGATCGAGGCAGTCGGGTATCCTTATTCCCAAATGTTTGTACGATTTAATGAGGGCAGTGTTATCCGGTATCGGTATGCAAGCTGTCAGGAAAGTAAGATTGGTTTTTATTGCGACGTAGTGTATTCGTAAGATATTTTTCTCCGTTTCCTTTTAATCTTCAAGGTTGATTTCATAACATCGGTGTTAATATTGGATTCTTATGTAATTATATTTATTCCACATATATAGAATACCCTCTATGAATATATTACATTATTTTTCAGTATATGCTATATTTTGGTTAAAGCTTTCAATCAGTAGTGAATCAGGAACACTACAGGGAATTGTAAATGAAACAGGAGGGATAGTATGAAAAAAAGTGTGAAAATCGTAGTATGTATGTTAGTTGTTGTGGCAATAGCAGGTATAGCAATACCTGCAAAGGCAGAGTCTTGGAATATAGATTATGCTAAAGGAGCTCCTTCCTCTGTAAGTAATCAATATGTGTATAAAGCATATGAAGGACATGATACTAGTCATATGTTTGTAGCTTGTACTAGCTTATCAGAGGGAAAAGTTGAATTGATAACAAGCGGCTTTTCGCCAAATGTTACTGCTATGTTTACTAAACCCGGTTCTGTTACATTGTCAGATCCAAGCCCGATTCGTATCACAATAGAATTATGGGCACGTTCGGACAGGGTTATTGCCAGTGGTTATATATTATGGTGATCTAACCGTATGAAATGATATGTTTTTGTATTTAGTATGGAGGTATGTGTCAATGTGCAGACAGAAGGCGAAAACGATTCCCATAATAGCTTTCTTGATCCTTACTTTAACAGGATGTGGAAGTCAGAATACGAATCCGGATTTGGTCAGCATAAAAGATGCCCAAAATCGTTTTGACAAAGAAGCAGAAGAGCTAAGGAACCGTGCGTTTGACAACATCAGTTTTAAAGAAGCATATTTTTCTTTTCCGGATGTATCTAAGATCTATAACTTAGAATATGAAGAACTTGTGACGGATATAAGTTATTCACCAGACGAAGCATATGCGATCACATGCGATCTGACGGATGCCTTTTTTCCCGGCAGGTATGATGCGGAAGAAAAGGCAGATGTGATTCGTCTGATTGATGCAGGAGCGGCAAATTTCGATGAAACCCGAGACGATCCTTTGAGCTTGCTATACGCAGTCGATTTGTCTTATTATCCCACATTAGAACAGTATAAGGAAAAAAATCTTTCTCCAACCTATAATCACTCATGTCTCGAAATTGCTAACCAAGACTGTTATCTTGAGGTTTTTAATGGTGTAGTACGTGGTTACGATCAGGGAGATTTGCCAAAACGCTGTGACTACGATCGCAGCTATAACCATTTTCAGATACTCAAGGCTTATCCAATCGTTTATCGGACCACTGATCTGGAGAGTGATCGAACCTATCATCTGGAAAGTGGGGATATTACTATTGCTGAGGCTGTGCGTTCGGCAAATGAATGCTTATCGGAGATGAAGCTGTCTAATGTTCGGGATATGCCCTTTGTGCCGAAGGTTCAAAGTGTC
The DNA here is from genome assembly GCA_947589055.1 of uncultured Lachnospiraceae bacterium. Lineage (GTDB taxonomy): Bacteria > Bacillota > Clostridia > Lachnospirales > Lachnospiraceae > CAG-632. The sequence goes on from CANPZL010000016.1 coordinate 36,477, forward strand.
AATGTTCTTGACATGGGAAATGGCTGTTTTGTTTTCTGTTTTAAACTTGCAGCCGAGTATAAGAAGATGGAATTTCATACTGTTGAAATGGATGCCGAGGATGGTGCGGTAGATTTTGTGATCGATCAAACGAATATCCTTGATTTTCATGGTGAAGCTGTCATGTATCAGGCTGATTCGATTACAAGGTATCAGCTGTTTCCTGCTTTTGTTCATTCCGATGTCAGGGAAACAGATTCCTATACTGCTGTGTTACCGCTGGAGAAAGCGGCGGAGATTACTTCTGATTATCTGACAGACGGTATGAGTTTTGAGGCATTAAGCGTTCGGGCGGGATATAAGTCTATTATAGAGAATCCTGATTTATCCGGACAGCAAACGGATGAGGAAGATGCTCCACAGTTAGTTACGATCCGGCCATGCTGGCAGTTCCTTTTGCAACCGACTACGGAACCGTCAAACCAGCTCTATTATGTTTATGTGGATATGATTACGGGAGAGGTTTATACGACTATTCAGAATATGAATTCGGATGTGGGATATAGTGGTTGTGAGAACGATGAAGGTAATTAAATTTGATAGCAGCAGAACAATGTTTAACTTTGCTTTTATTGTGGCGATTTTTGTAACGTTTCTGCTTTGTTTTACAGAAGATATATATATTGATACTTCAACCATGCGTGTATATTCCGTTTGGGAATCGATGTTTCAATTTAACCGTACCTTTATGGAAAGCAATTCTTCCTTTTGTTCCCTTTTAGTCTTTGAAAAAACACTTTCTGGATATTCGGCAATGTTTTTGCCGATTTTGGCATCATTTCCTTTTGTATATTCGCAAAGCTGTGAAAGAAACAGTGGAAATATTCGTTATACAATTTTTCGCACAAACAAATATTTATACTATGGTTCCAAATTTTTTTGCGCTGTAATAAGCGGCGGGCTTTGTATCATGCTTGGAGTTATGTTGTTTGGAATTTTTGCTTTTTTTGTCTTCCCAAGTCCTAATGAAAGCCTTTCATTTGATATGGCAATGTACATACCGGATGGTATTGGAATAGCGATTATGAAAAAGCTGTTTTCAGCATTTATTTATGGCTGTGCAAATACGCTAATCGCATTTTTTTTAACTTCATTTTGTCGTAATCGCTACATTGTTCTTTGTATTCCGTTTCTAATACGGTTTATACAAGATACAGCCATAAGAAAGATAACAATGAATATTTACAACTCTGATATACTTCAGAAAATTTATCCGTTTCAAAGCTATGCGGTATCACAGATTCCATATTTAGAAGCAGGGAAAAAACTTTATTCAACACTTACCTTTATGTTGATTTATATGGCACTTATGCTTATAGGTTATATTCTGATTATGGAATGTCGTACGGATAAGGGAGAGTGAGCAATGAATCGATTTGATTATAAAAATATACTTTCCTGTGCACGGACAGGATTTTTGTATTGGCTACTGAATGAGAGAATGATCATACTTTTATGTATTTGTATTTTTAACTATACTTGTGCTGTTGACCCTATTCTTGAAAATGCTAAACTGATGGGGGAACCAATCAATATTATGGAACCTTTTATTGCAATGTTGAATTCAGGTATGATTCTCTTAATCATTCCATTAGGTTTTATAACGCTTATTTCCGATTTTCCGAGAATCGACAGCAGTACTATATTTTATATTTTTAGGATTGGGAAAAAGAACTGGTTATACGGACAGTTTTTACAAATGTTTATGATGATTATTTTTTATATATTTGTTATATTTCTGACATCTGTTACAGGTTCGATTACAAATAGCTTTTGGGGAAGCGAATGGAGTCTTGTTGCTACTAACTTTTCTGTGGAATTTCCGGAACAAAAAGGTAATCTGGGGGTTTTACTGCTTCCCGAGAATCTGTATCATCAGATGGCACTATCGGAGGCTCTCATCAAAAGTTTGTTATTTGTATTGGCGTATCTATTTTTTTTAGGAATACTTCTGCTTGCATTTACTATTGCCAAAAAGAAATCAGCCGGTATCATTATTTGCGGGCTTATCATTACTCTTGGTTGTGTTCTTTGTTCGATTCATACAAAACTGATGTGGTTATTTCCAATGGCACACTCCGTCGTTTGGCTACACTATACGGAATTTACGAGAAAACCGGTGTTCCCGATTATATATTCTGTAATTTATTTTGCAGTAGGAATCATAGTGACAATCATTTTTTGTAGAATTTGGCTGAAAAGGTTTGATTATGATACAATTTCCCAGGAGGTGCAATCCTAAATGATAAAAGTCAACCATGTGTTTCTTACATTAAATAAAACTCCGATCTTAACCGACATCAATGTCAATTTTGAACGTGGAAAGATTCACGGCCTGATTGGTAGAAATGGCAGCGGAAAAACCATGTTAATGAAATGTATATGTGGATTTGTAAGTCCAACAAAGGGCTGGATAACAGTTGACGGAAAACGGATTGGAAAAGATTGTGACTTTCCTGATAGTACAGGTTTTATCATTGAATCTCCGGGATTTATCCCTTATTATTCCGGTTATAAGAATCTAAAGCAGCTCGCTGATCTACGTAAAAAAATTACTGCAGAAGATGTGCAAGAAGCGATGCGTGCAGTTGGGCTTGACCCTAATTTAAAACGCCATGTCCGGAAATATTCGCTGGGAATGAAACAGCGACTGGGACTGGCACAGGCAATCATGGAGGATCCAGAACTGTTGATTCTTGACGAACCTATGAATGGCCTGGATAATGATGGGGTTAAGGATATGCGGAAATATCTGCTCACCTTAAAAGAAAACAATAAAACGATCATAATCGCATCTCATTCGGCAGAAGATATAGATGTGCTTTGCGATACGGTATGCGAAATGAATAAGGGAACTTTACATCAGGTTCGGCCATATATCTCAGAATCGACGATATAAACCGATGACTCTTCCCATAATCCTACAATCCGGAACAAGGATTGGCTCCATCGAATCATTTTCCGGCTGAAGACGAATATAGCTCTTTTCTTTATAAAAAGTCTTAACAGTGGCAGAATCTTCAATCAAAGCAACTACAATCTCACCATTTCTTGCAACGGCAGTCTGTTCCACGACTACCATATCGCCATCGAATATTCCGGCATTGATCATACTATCGCCCTTCACGGTAAGCATAAAGGTCTGAGCATTATTGACATACTCCGGTGGGAGAGGAAAGTACCCGTTAATGTTATCATCAGCCAAAAGAGGCTGTCCGGCGGCGACCTTTCCTAGAATCGGTACGTTTACCAGTTCCCGTCGGGTTAAGTTAAAGGTGTCGTCAACGATTTCAATGGCTCTGGGCTTGGTGGGGTCCCTGCGGATATAACCTTTCTCCTCCAGAGTTTCCAAGTGCGAATGAACCGATGAGGTTGATTTTAAACCTACAGCAGCACAGATTTCCCGCACAGAAGGGGGATACCCCTTAGATAAAATCTGATCCTTCATATATTGTAAAATCTGCATCTGTTTCTCCGTGATTTTCCCCTGACCCATATGAAATCCTCCTATTTTAGTAAACCTTTCTAAAGTAACTCCATTGAAACTTAAAGTAACCCAGTAACCCGTTCAAAAGCAACTATTCTAACCAGATAATCCCATTATATCACAGCATAATCAATAATGCAAACAAATGTTCTTGTATAATCCGTATTTTTATCGAACATTTATTCGATTTTATGCTTGACATACAAACATTCGTTCGATATAATTAAGAAAACAAACGTTCGATTATAGGAGGGTTGCATATGATTCAAAATAGAATGCAGGCAAGCAATGCTAAGATAGATATTGGATTCATCGGATTTCGGAATGTAAAGCGGATACTGGAGCAAGCAGGAAATGATTTAGCAAATACAATGATTCATCATCCCAAACGTGTCCTGTATACAGGAATTGTTGGTTTGATTTTTACGTTGTACTGTACGTTCTTGCTGCGTCCATCAAATCTGTATGCACAGTCTTCATTAGAAAATCATAAGTATTATACATCGATTGAAATCGAAAGTGGTGATACATTATGGAGTATTGCAGAGCAGTTTCGGACAGCGGAATATATATCCGTTCAGGACTACATAAAGGAAGTAAAAGAGATCAACGGTCTATCAGGGGATTCGATCACGAGCGGGTGTTACCTGATAATCCCATATTATGCTGATGAACCGCTGGAAAATAAAACGATGGTAAATTAAAATCTTTCTTTACCATCCATCGATACCTGCACCAAGTATTGCAGAAAATATCCGTTCTTTGACGTCAGGTACGATTTCCCTTATGGTAGCGAGTAATTCTTTAGCCTCTTGACGTTTTGTTATACCATCTGCCGGGCAGGGATTTTTTAACACTGGAAGCATCTGTTCTTGGGCAAAGGAGCGAATTTCTCCTTCATATGTGTAGATTAAAGGGCGAATCAAGGTAAGTCCTGCCCGTTCTAATTGTGTCACAGGGGAAAAGGTATGGATTCTGCCCTCATAAAGAAGAGACATTAGAAAGCTTTCCAAAACATCATCCTTATGGTGAGCATAAGCAATTTTATTACAACCGTATTTTTTCGCTGCTTCGTTAAAGGCACCTTTTCGCAAGCGGCTGCATAAGGAACAAGGGTGTAATTCCTTTTTATGTTCAAATACGATACTGCCGATCTGTGTATGTTCTACCTGATATTCGATTCCCAGCATATTAGAAAATTGAGAGAGAAGAGAAGTATCATATCCCGAAAACCCTAAATCCACTGTAATGCCAATGATTTCAAAGGAGTTTGGATAAAAATCCCGCAGTTTACTCAAAGCATATAGTAAGGTAAGGCTGTCTTTTCCGCCGGATATGCCAATGGCAATACGATCACCGGTATGGATCATGGAATAATCATCAATAGCTTTTCTGGTATGGGTTAATAATTTTTGTAATTTCATAATTTATATCATCTCTTTTATTCTTCATTGAATTCCGGCCTTTTTTGTGCGTCTTTTCGGAGTGATACAGCATTTGCCGCCTTTTGTTTATGTTCATCCTCAATCGCCGCATAATAATCAATCGTAGTATTTATATTTTCATGACCTAACACATCTGCAACCAGTCGAATATCGCCGGTTTCCCGATATAAAGCTGTTCCATATGTACTTCGCAGCTTATGCGGTGTGATTTTTTTGTTTGGAACTGCAATTTGGCCATATTTTTTAACCAGACGTTCAATGGCATCAACACTCATACGATTTCCTTTTGCTGAAATGAAAAGTGCTTTTTCATGACCTTCAGCAATCGTAATTTGCTTTCGTTCTCCCTGTATATAATCTTGTAATACCTGATTTACTTCTTGTCCAAAGTATATAATGTCCTGACCGCCGCCTTTCCGGACGATTGTAAGGGAATTTACCTTAAAATCCACGTCCGTAATATCTAATCCAACACATTCCGATACACGGATACCTGTTCCCAGCATAAGCGTTAATATGGCTAAATCCCGTTGTCTGGTTCGATCGCAAAGCTTCCTTTGGCGTTCGGACATACGACCGTTGCCTTTTTCAATCGTGTCTAAAATATCCTGAACTTCATAAGGATTCATACGAACAATATTTTTATCCTTTTTGATTCGTGGCATTTGAACCAATACCATAGGATTTTTGTCAAGATTTTCATGTTTTAAGTGATATTCATACAGACCACGCAGAGGCGCCATTTTACGTGCTATGGAACGTTTACCGTTTTCATGGTTTTCTCCATCGGCCTTTATTGTACTAAATTCTAAATAATGCTGATATTCAGAAATATCCTGAGAGCTAAACCGGCTTAGATCCGATAAAGTAAATGTCTCGATTTCACGGTCTTTATAAATCGGATTAGCATTCTTGATATAACGAAAAAAAGTCAATAAATCATATGCATATGAAATACGGGTACTTACTTGGGTTGTCAAATCCTTGTCACGCAGATAATCCCTGACACATGGGGGCAGCTGTCGGAGCAGATCATGATATAATTCCTTTTGATGACGATCTTTTGCTTTATAATGTTCAGAATCCTTTGCCATAGATGAAATTCCTTTCCCTAATAAAAGTTGTCCGATTTTACCACGGATAAGTCCGTGTATACTGGATTCATTATACCATACTACTCCTTTTCTGTCTATACTTCATGCGGAAAAACGTAGATTTATCCGCTAGATAGATTGCACTACTCTAGCGGAAGTTTTTCTAAAATGGAGGTTGATGCAAGGTTTTTAGGGGTCTCATGTCCTTTATCACGGTACTTGATTTAAGAGTTTATTATGAGATTATGAGTATTTACAAGTATATGTGATGCGAACATACAAAAAGCCGGGCGGCAAAATCCCGGCTTTTATTTTAGTGATTTACATCTCATTCATTTAATTCATTTTTCTTGTTATATATGTTCCACAATATGTTTCATCAATGCTACAGTTCCGTCAATCCCTAATATACTGGTATCCAGACAAAAATGATAGCTGGTAGTAGCACCCCATTTTTTGGTTGTATAGTAATTATAATAGGAAGCACGTTGCTTATCCGTTTTTAATGCAAAATCCCTTGCTTTTTCTTTTGTCAACCCCATACGGGCGGCAGTTCGTTCTGCACGGGCTTCAATGGGAGCAAATAAGAAGAAATTCACCACATTCTTATAATCCGATAATGCATAGTCTGCACAGCGGCCAATCATGACACATGGACCTTCATCTGCAATCATTTTAATGGTATCAAATGCTGCAAGAAAAACCTTATGATTGATCGGCATATCAATGCCGTTCGTATTGATTCCCAGTGAATAGGGATCCATTACAATAGAATAAATCAGGCTGCTGGTCGGCTTTTCATCGAATTTTTCAAATACTTCTTCACACATACCGCTTTCCTTTGCTGCACGCTTTAATAATTCCTTGTCATAATAAGGGACATGAAGCTCCTTTGCAAGGGCGATTCCAACCTCTCTTCCTCCACTGCCACATTGTCGTCCGATTGTAATAATCGTATCTTTACCCATACATATCGCTCCTTTCGATTTTCATTCATTTAATATCGTTTCTTAACCCTGCCATTGAATATTCTGTGCTTCGACAGCCCGCATGAGACTCTGGCACAGTTGTTCGTCCGTATCTGTAATGATGTCTCCTGTATGATAATACCGCCAGCTTTCCACCTCTTTTTTCCCGTTCCAGTTCATTTCCTGAATCTTAAAAAATTGTCTGTTTCCAAGACGGTCTCGATTATTTTTCATTGCAGAATAACAATCTTCAAATGTCATATTTTTAACAATTATCTCGGTTTCCTCATATCCGGAAGATCCGGTGACATAACACACAATCAATTTACAGCGTTTATGCTCTTTTTTTAATTTTTCATAAAACGCCTGCTCAAAAAAGGTGGAAATAGCGAAATATAATACTGCATATAATATTGCACTCAAGATCGTCAAAATAACTGCATCGAGTCCGGATTTCATGAGCAGTGGCTCAAGAAATGCATAAAGCATCGTTGCTAAAGGTATGCCGATAAAAATCTGGATTACTATATTTAATATGGCTGCCCGTTTTTTAACATTCTTAGAATTCGCAAAATAACGCAAAATATATGTAAATATTAAGACGACCAATACACTAATCAATAGATAAACTGCAAAAGGCAAAATACCAGAAAAACGTAAGGAAATCATATCCGGTCTTTGAATTCCTACAATGTGTTCCCAGAAAAAGATAATTTCATTATTATCTGTAAAGAGAAAAATTGCAATTACACCAAAAATAATTCCTACCAAAAATTTTAATAAGCTTTTCCATACAATCTTCATAGTACTCTCCTATCTTTTGCTGGCGGTTACTCGTCAAGCGCCTCCTGACGCAAGCGTCGTCGGTGCTTTCCTCGTTATTATACCATCTCGGCTGACGCCTCAATGGGGTTACTCGTC
>CANPZL010000017.1 GCA_947589055.1 uncultured Lachnospiraceae bacterium
GCCGGCGTGGATTAAATCCAATCAGATCGAGGCTGCCCGTATTGCAATGACCCGTTACATCAAACGTACCGGTAAGGTTTGGATCAAGATATTCCCGGATAAGCCGGTAACGGCAAAGCCGGCTGAAACCCGTATGGGTTCCGGAAAAGGCTCTTTGGAATACTGGGTAGCGGTTGTAAAGCCGGGCCGGGTATTGTTTGAGATTTCCGGTGTGCCGGAAGAAGTGGCAAAGGAAGCATTAAGACTTGCGATGCATAAGCTACCGGTAAGGTGTAAGATTGTATCTCGTGCAGAATTAGAAGGAGGTGCCGGCAGTGAAAACTAAGGAATATATCCAAGATTTAAGATCAAAATCAGTAGAAGAATTAAATGCTGAGTTAGTAGCTGCTAAAAAGGAACTTTTTAATTTGAGATTCCAGAATGCTACCAATCAGTTGGAAAATACCAGTCGTATTAAAGAAGTACGTCATAATATCGCCAGAATTCAGACGATCGTGTCTGAGAAGGCAAATGCTTAATTATCTGGAAGGAGGAAATTGTTGTGGAAAGAAATCTGAGAAAGACACGAGTAGGAATTGTTACAAGTGATAAGATGGATAAGACAATTGTTGTTTCAATCGTAGATAATGTTAAGCATCCTCTTTATAAGAAGATCGTAAAGAGAACTTATAAATTAAAGGCACATGATGAGAATAATGATTGTAAGATCGGTGATAGAGTAAAAGTGATGGAAACAAGACCGTTATCAAAGGATAAGAGATGGCGGCTGGTTGAAATCGTAGAGAAAGCAAAGTAAGGAGGCAAACCATGGTTCAACAGGAAACAAGACTTAAGGTTGCGGATAACACAGGTGCAAAGGAATTACTGTGCATTCGTGTTTTAGGCGGTTCGACTAGAAGATATGCGAATATTGGAGATATTATCGTTGCCTCTGTTAAAGATGCAACACCAGGCGGCGTTGTTAAGAAGGGCGATGTTGTAAAGGCGGTTGTAGTCCGCAGTGTAAAAGGTACTCGTCGTAAGGACGGTTCCTATATCCGGTTTGATGAGAATGCAGCTGTAATTATCAGAGATGATCTGAATCCAAGAGGAACTCGTATTTTTGGACCTGTTGCTAGAGAACTGAGAGATAAGAAATTTATGAAGATCGTCTCATTAGCACCAGAAGTACTGTAGGGAGGTGTCGATTGTGGCAACAATGAAGATTAAGAAAAATGATACGGTTGTAGTGATCGCCGGCAAGGATAAGGGCAAAGAAGGAAAGGTGCTTTCCGTAGACGTTAAAAACCATAAGGTATTAGTAGAAGGCGTAAATATGGTATCAAAGCACAGTAAACCAAGTATGCAGAATCAGCAGGGCGGAATTATCCAAAAGGAAGCTCCGATTGACATTTCGAACGTAGCATATTCATATAAGGGCAAGCCAGTTCGTATCGGATTCCAGGGCGAGAAGAAGGATAAGGTTCGTGTGGCTAAGGTAGACGGTAAACTGGAAGTGATTGATTAGTGGGAAAGGAGGCCGCACAAGGTGAGCAGATTGAAAGATCAGTACAACAATGAAATTGTTGATGAATTGATGAAGAAATTTGAATATAAAAATAAGATGCAGGCACCCAAGTTGGAAAAGATCGTGATCAATATGGGCGTTGGCGAAGCAAAAGACAATGCGAAAGTGTTAGAGGCTGCCGTAAAGGATTTGGAGATCATCACTGGACAAAAGGCAATCGTAACAAAGGCAAAGAAGTCTGTTGCGAATTTTAAGTTAAGAGAAGGCATGCCGATCGGCTGTAAGGTAACTCTTCGTGGTGAGAAAATGTATGAATTTGCGGACCGGTTGATAAATCTGGCATTGCCTCGGGTTCGTGATTTCAGAGGAATCAATCCCAACGCATTCGACGGAAGAGGGAATTATGCTCTGGGAATCAAGGAACAGTTGATCTTCCCGGAAATCGAGTATGACAAGGTGGATAAGGTACGAGGTATGGATATTATCTTTGTTACCACTGCTCAAACCGATGAAGAAGCCCGTGAATTATTGACATTATTCGGAATGCCATTTAGCAAATAAGGAGGAGGAAGATTCCATGGCAAAGAAATCTATGGTAGTAAAACAGCAGCGTAAGCAGAAATTCTCAACTAGAGAATATACTCGTTGCAGGATATGTGGTCGTCCACATTCGGTTTTAAGAAAATACGGAATTTGCAGAATCTGCTTCCGTGAATTAGCATACAAGGGCGAGATTCCTGGCGTTCGGAAATCAAGCTGGTAAGATTTGAAAGGAGGCAAACAACAATGGCAATGAGTGATCCTATTGCAGATATGCTTACAAGAATTCGTAATGCAAATACTGCAAAGCATGATACAGTGGATGTTCCGGCATCTAAAATGAAGATTTCGATCGCAGAGATTCTGTTAAATGAAGGCTATATAAAAGCGTACGATATTGTGGATGACGGAAAATTCAAAACGATTCGCATTACCCTGAAATATGGTGCAAATAAAAATGAGAGAATAATCACAGGATTAAAGAGAATCTCTAAGCCGGGACTTCGGATTTATGCAAGCAAGGAAGAACTTCCGAAGGTACTTGGCGGACTGGGAATTGCTATAATCTCTACCAATAAGGGCGTCTTGACAGATAAGGAAGCTAGAAAACAGAATGTAGGCGGAGAGGTACTGGCATACATCTGGTAAGAGAAATTCGTTATGAAAACGAATAGTTTTAACAAGAAAATAAACAGGAAAGAATAGTAGGAGGTAACGGCATATGTCACGAATTGGAAGAATGCCTATCGCTATACCGGCAGAGGTAACTGTAGATATAGCAGAAAATAATAAGGTGACAGTTAAGGGACCGAAAGGAACCTTAGAAAGAGTATTGCCTGCGGAAATGGAAATCAAGCAGGAAGACGGAAAATTGTATGTAAACAGACCGAACGACTTAAAGAAAATGAAGTCACTCCACGGTTTGACGAGAACCCTGTTAAATAATATGGTGATCGGTGTTACAGAAGGCTTTACAAAGGAGCTGGAGGTAAATGGTGTTGGTTATCGGGCATCAAAGCAGGGGAAAAAGCTGGTTCTTGCTCTTGGGTATTCCCATCCGGTCGAGATGGAGGATCCGGAAGGCTTGGAGTCAGTTGTAGATGCAAATAAGATCATCGTTAAAGGAATTGATAAGGAAAAAGTTGGTCAATATGCTGCAGAAATCAGAGCGAAGAGAGCTCCGGAGCCATACAAGGGTAAGGGTATCAAGTATGTGGACGAGGTGATTCGACGCAAGGTTGGTAAGACTGGTAAAAAATAATTAAAGGAGTGAAAAGCAATGATTAAGAAAGCGTCAAGAAAAGATATTCGTGAAAAGAAGCATGCAAGGCTTCGTAACCGTATCAATGGCACTGCTGAATGTCCACGTTTAGTAGTTTTCAGAAGTAATAATCATATGTACGCTCAGATTATTGATGATACAGTTGGAAATACCTTAGTGTCAGCATCTACTCTGGAGAAGAGTATCAAGGATGCCGTAGATCATACCAATGATGTTGCAGCGGCAGTCAGTGTTGGAAAGGCTGTTGCAGAAAAGGCACTGGCAAAGGGTATCAAGACTGTCGTATTCGATAGAGGCGGCTATGTATATAAAGGAAAAGTGAAAGCTTTAGCAGATGCAGCCCGTGAAGCTGGTCTCGAATTCTAATAAGGAGGAACACACAATATGAAGCATACAATTATTGATGCTAGTCAGTTAGAATTAGAAGAAAAAATAGTATCAATCAAACGTGTTACCAAGGTTGTAAAAGGTGGACGTAATATGAGATTTGCAGCACTTGTTGTGGTTGGTGACAAAAATGGTCACGTTGGTGCTGGCTTGGGTAAGGCTGCTGAGATCCCGGAAGCAATCCGCAAGGGTAAGGAAGACGCCATGAAGAAGCTGATCACGGTTGCGATCAATGATGAAGGAAGCATTCCGCATGACTGGACCGGTAAATTTGGCAGTGCCTCTGTATTATTAAAGGCTTCTCCGGAAGGTACCGGTATCATAGCCGGCGGACCGGCCCGTAATGTGCTGGAGCTTGCGGGATATAAGAATATCCGTACTAAGTCGTTAGGTTCCAACAACAAACAAAACGTAGTGCTGGCTACCATTGATGGCCTTTCACGGATTAAGACTCCGGAAGAGGTTGCCAGACTTCGTGGTAAATCTGTAGAAGAAATCCTGGGCTAAGGGGGTATTTGAAATGGCAGATAAATTAAAAGTAACATTAGTCAAGTCTACGATCGGAGCAATTCCCAAGCATAGAAGGACGGTAGAAGCACTGGGACTGCGGAAACTGAACAAGTCCGTTGAACTGCCGAATAACGCTTCAACACAGGGAATGGTTCGTCAGGTCAGACATTTAGTAAAAGTAGAAGAGATTTAATCAGATAGGAGGTACACGGAATGAATTTATCAAGCTTAAAGCCGGCAGAAGGCTCAAGACAAAGCGATAACTTCAGAAGAGGTCGTGGCCATGGTTCAGGAAATGGTAAGACAGCCGGTAAAGGACATAAGGGACAGAAGGCTCGTTCAGGGGCACCGAGACCTGGTTTTGAAGGCGGTCAGATGCCGTTATACAGAAGAATCCCGAAAAGAGGATTTACTTGTAGAAATTCAAAAGAGATCATCGCTATAAATGTTTCGGAACTGGAACGGTTTGATAACGGCACGGAAGTAACAGTTGATACATTAGTTGAGCAAAAGGTTGTAAAAAATCCGAAAGATGGCGTAAAGATCCTTGGAAATGGAGAATTAACCAAGAAGCTTACAGTAAAGGCAAACGCATTCAGTGAAGGAGCAGTTGCTAAGATTGAAGCAGCAGGCGGAAAAGCTGAGGTGGTCTAGCATGTTTAAAACATTTATCAATGCTTTAAAGGTGAAAGACATACGAGATCGAATTATTTATACCTTATGGATCCTGTTGGTTTTCCGAATCGGCTGCACCATAGCTATACCGGGCGTTGATGTTTTAACGGTTCAGGCTACTTTGGATGCTCTGGGAGCACAGACGAATGCATTATTAGGCATGTTTTCCGGAGGTTCCCTGGAACAGGTGTCCATTTTTTCCTTGAATGTAACTCCCTATATTACTGCTTCCATTATTATCCAATTATTAACGATCGCAATCCCTGCTTTAGAGGAGATGCAGCGTGATGGGGAAGATGGCAGAAAGAAAATGACAGCTATTACCCGTTATGTTACGGTTTTGCTCGGTATTATGGAGGCGGCTGGTCTGACGATCAGTTTTCAACGGGCAGGTGCTTTAGGAACCGATACGAATGTGCTGAAAATCATAACTATGATCGTTACCATGACGGCAGGAAGCTTGCTGGTTATGTGGTTAGGTGAGCGGATTACTGAAAAGGGGATTGGGAATGGTATCTCGATTTTATTGATGATCAATATTGTATCAAGGATGCCGAATGATTTCAAAAACCTGTATGATATGTTTGTAGGCAGTCAGTTTAATGCAGGCGAGTATGTAAAGGGAATCGGAGCAATTCTCGTAATTATTGCGGTGGTTATCGTAACTACTGTGTTAGTTATCTTGTTACAGGATGCAAAGCGGAATATCCCAATTCAATATTCTCAGAAAATGAGCGGACGCAAGCTCTATGGCGGACGTTCCTCAGAGCTTCCCATCAAGGTGAATACCTCTGGTGTTATTCCGATTATTTTTGCCTCTTCTCTGTTGTCCCTGCCTACAATGATTATCAGTTTGTTTAATATCAACGTAGAGAATGAGGTGCTGCAGGAGATTATCATTAGTCTTTCACAGAACTATTGGTTTTCTGCAAATCATCCTTGGGGATATTTGGGATTAGTAATTTATGTGGCGCTAGTATTTATGTTTGCATATTTTTATACTTCTATTACCTTTAATCCGATGGAAGTGGCAAACAACTTAAAAAAGGGCGGCGCCTCCGTACCGGGTATCCGGCCGGGTAAGCCGACGCAGGAATACTTGGAACGGATTCTGAAATATATCGTGTTTATCGGTGCGATCGGACTTGTGATCATTGCAATCATACCGATATTTTTCAACGGTGTATTTGGGGCAAATGTATCCTTCGGCGGTACATCGCTCATCATTATTGTAGGTGTTATTCTGGAAACCCTGAACCAGTTGGATTCTAAGATGCTGAATCGGAATTATGAAGGGTTTTTGAAATAGGATATAATATCAATAAGCTGTAGAATGCCTACAGCTTATTGGTGTATGTGTAAGATATTATGTTTTGCGGATAAAGGTTATAAAGAAGATATAGGAGGAGGAAAACAGATGAAAATAATTATGTTGGGTGCACCGGGTGCAGGAAAAGGAACACAGGCAAAGATGATAGCTGAGAAGTATGGAATTCCCCATATTTCAACCGGTGACATTTTACGGGCAAATATCAAAAATGGTACAGAATTAGGTGCTAAGGCAAAAACCTATATGGATCAGGGACTATTGGTGCCGGATGATTTGATCGTGGATCTGGTCATTGACCGGTTTCAGTCAGATGATTGTAAAAAAGGCTATATTTTAGACGGCTTTCCCAGAACGATTCCACAGGCGGAAGCACTTGATCAGGCATTGGCGGCGATTGGCGAAAATGTGGATTATGCCATCAATGTAGAAGTGCCGGATGAAAATATCATACGGAGAATGTCCGGACGTCGGGCTTGTGTAGGCTGCGGTGCAACCTATCACATTGTTTATAACGCACCGAAGGAAGAAAATAAATGTGATGTCTGTGGTGGAGAACTGATTCTTCGGGATGACGATAAACCGGAAACCGTACAGAAACGATTAGGTGTATACCATGAGCAGACACAACCGTTAATCAACTACTATGATAATAAGAAAATCCTGAAGGAAGTAGACGGTACGGTAGATATGAAAGATGTGTTTGCGGCAATCTGTAATATCTTAGGTGAATAAAATGCCGATTACAAGGAAATCTCAGAGGGAGATAGAGCTTATGCAGGAAGCCGGACGGATTCTTGCTGTCACGCATCACCGGCTGGCACAGGCGATCCGGCCGGGGATGAGTACGAAGGAAATAGACAGTTTAGGAGAACGCATAATCCGAGAATATGGATGCACGCCTTCTTTTCTGAATTATAACGGGTATCCGGCTTCCATCTGTGTTTCTGTGAATAATGAGGTAGTACACGGTATTCCGGATGAGAAGCACATTATCCGGGACGGTGACATTGTCAGTCTGGATGCCGGAGTCATATATAAGGGGTATCATTCCGATGCGGCAAGGACGATTTTGGTTGGAAATGTTTCAGAGGAAGCAAAAAGACTGGTAGAGGTAACAAAGCAGAGTTTTTTTGAAGGATTGAAATATGCAAGACCGGGTTACCATATCGCCGATATTGGCAGAGCCATACAGATATATGTAGAAAAAAATGGATTTTCTGTTGTGCGGGATTTGGTAGGGCATGGAATTGGGAAACGACTTCATGAAAAGCCAAATATTCCCAATTTTGCCGGCAGAAGACGAGGAGCAAGGCTGCGGCCGGGTATGACACTAGCGGTTGAACCAATGGTGAATGCCGGCGAATACGATGTGGAATGGTTAGAGGATGATTGGACGGTGGTAACCTATGATGGTTCTCTTTCCGCACATTATGAAAATACAATTTTGATCACCGATGGGGAACCGGTGATCCTTTCCCAGGCGGAAGGCATAGAAATATAGCATAAGGTTTATTTGCAAGTACAGGAGGTTTTAATTATGTCAAAAGTGGATGCGATTGAAGTAGAGGGTGTAGTAATAGAAAAACTGCCCAATGCGATGTTTCGGGTACAACTGGAGAATGGACACATTGTATTGGGACATATCAGTGGAAAGATTCGGATGGGTTATATCAAGATTCTTCCGGGTGATACGGTAAAGATTGAATTATCTCCCTATGATCTGACAAAAGGAAGAATCGTTTGGAGAAACAAGTAGGATAAAGAAAAAAGTTTGGTAAAATAGAGAAAAAACTATTGCAAAAACTTGTAATAAGTGGTAAAGTATTAGCTTGTAGCGGACTTTTTTGAAAGGAGAGATTTTAATGAAGGTTAGAGCATCAGTAAAACCAATTTGCGACAAATGCAAAATCATTAAAAGAAAAGGAAGCATCAGAGTGATCTGTGAAAATCCTAAGCACAAGCAGAGACAAGGTTAGGGTTTGATCGTTTGTTAATGGTTCGTGTTATTCCCGCATGAAAGATTAACGAATGATCCTGATCTGCGATTGGCCAATAGAAGTTGGCCACAAATCATGAAGCGGCTGTAGCATAAGGAATTATGCTAATTGAAATAAACATATAGTAATATAGAAGCAGCGTATGCATTTCACCCCATACCTTGTATGCGGATACGTGTTTTTATATTAGTAGAAACAGAAATACTAATTTTTTATGGAGGTGCGAAATACATGGCTCGTATTTCAGGTGTTGATTTACCAAGAGAAAAGCGTATTGAAATTGGCCTTACTTATATCTATGGTATCGGCAGGACCAGTGCCGGACGTATTTTAAAGGAAGCCAATGTCAATCCGGATACACGTGTTCGTGATTTAACTGATGACGAGGTACGTAGAATCAGCGAAGTGATCAATAACACACAGGTGGTAGAAGGAGATCTTCGTAGAGAGATTGCGATGAATATTAAGCGGTTGCAGGAAATTGGTTGTTATCGTGGTATCCGTCATAGAAAGAAGCTTCCAGTTCGTGGCCAGAGGACTAAGACGAATGCCAGAACTCGTAAGGGACCGAAGAGAACAGTGGCAAATAAGAAGAAGTAGTTATTGATAGAAAAGGAAAAGCGTTTAATACCTAGGAGGTTTCATAATGGCAACAGCAGCAAAAAAAGTTACGAAAAAGGTGGCCAAGAAGCGTGTAAAAAAGAACGTAGAACGTGGACAGGCACACATTCAGTCATCGTTTAATAATACGATCGTTACTTTGACCGATGCAGAAGGCAATGCCTTGTCATGGGCAAGCGCAGGCGGGTTAGGTTTTCGGGGTTCCAGGAAGTCAACGCCTTATGCGGCACAGATGGCAGCAGAGGCAGCAACCAAAGCGGCATTGGTACATGGTTTGAAATCAGTTGACGTAATGGTAAAGGGTCCGGGTTCCGGACGTGAAGCGGCAATCCGTGCTTTGCAGGCATGTGGTCTGGATGTAATAAGTATCACAGATGTTACACCAATTCCGCATAATGGTTGTCGTCAGCCAAAGCGTCGTAGAGTCTAATTTAGGAGGTACAGGATAGATGGCAGTAGATAGAACTCCCGTTCTTAAGAGATGCAGATCTTTAGGCATGGAGCCGATGTATCTCGGAATTGACAAAAAGTCAAACAGAACATTGAATAGAGCAAATAGAAAAATGAGTGAATATGGACTTCAGCTTCGTGAAAAGCAGAAGGCAAAATTCATTTATGGTGTGTTGGAGAAGCCCTTCCGGAATCTCTATGCAAAAGCTGAGCGTATGAAGGGATTAACGGGTCCTAACTTAATGATTTTATTAGAGTTAAGACTGGATAATGTGATTTTTCGATTGGGATTTGCCAGAACTCGTAAAGAAGCAAGACAGATTGTTGACCATAAGCATGTTTTAGTAAACGGTAAGTGTGTAAACATTCCTTCCTACAGAGTAAAGGCAGGCGATAAGATTGAGATTCGTGAGAAGAGCAAATCTTCTCAGAGATATAAGGACATCCTTGAAGTGACAGGTGGAAGATTAGTTCCGGCTTGGTTAGAGGCAGATCAGGAAAACCTGAGTGGTACAGTGAAGGAACTGCCATTGAGAGAGCAGATCGATGTACCGGTAAACGAAACTCTTATCGTTGAGTTGTATTCTAAATAATCCATAAATATTTAGGAATGACCTCAACTTATTAACCCAAAAGGAGGGTCCCAATAGTGTTTGAATTTGAAAAGCCTAGAATTGAAATTGTAGAGATTTCCGAAGACGATAAATATGGACGCTTTGTAGTTGAGCCTTTAGAACGAGGTTATGGTACAACTCTCGGTAATTCATTGAGGAGAATCATGCTTTCTTCTTTACCGGGTTCCGCAGTTACTTCTGTGAAGATCAAGGGTGTGTTACATGAGTTCAGTTCGATTCCGGGTGTAAAGGAAGATGTGACTGAAATTATTATGAATATTAAGGAGCTTGCAATCAAAAATAGCTCCAGTGCCGACACAACGACTGCATACATTGAATATGAAGGCGAGGGTGTCGTAACGGCGGCAGATATTCATGTGGACAGTAATGTTGAGATTTTAAATAAAGATTTAGTGATTGCAACCTTAAATGGCGGTACGGATTGTCGTCTGGATATGGAATTAACGATTTCCAAGGGTAGAGGTTATGTAGGCGCCGATAAGAATAAGAAGGACGATTCCTCGATTGATATGATCGCAGTGGATTCCATTTATACACCGGTAGAGCGGGTCAATATGATCGTGGAAAATACTCGTGTTGGTCAGGTGACGGACTATGATAAGCTGACCTTAGATGTATATACCAACGGTACATTAGCACCGGATGAAGCGGTCAGCTTGGCAGCAAAGGTATTAAGCGAGCATTTAAGTCTGTTTATTGATTTGTCAGAGAATGCAAAGTCCACAGAAGTAATGATAGAGACAAAGGACGATGAAAAAGGGAAAGTGCTTGAAATGAGCATTGATGAACTGGAATTATCGGTTCGATCCTATAATTGCTTAAAGCGTGCAGGTATTAATACTGTTGAAGAGTTGACCAATAAAACTTCCGAAGACATGATGAAAGTACGGAATCTTGGACGTAAGTCCTTAGAGGAAGTATTAGGCAAGTTGAAGGAGTTAGGTCTGGAGCTTCGCAATGGCGAAGATTAAACCAATAGCCACTAAAGCCGAATAATAGTAAGCATAGTGAAGATGCAGGAAACTGCATAGAACTCATAAGGAGGATATTTATATGGCAATGCATAGAAAGCTTGGTAAGGAATCCAGTGCAAGACAGGCATTACTTCGTAATCAGGTAACCATGTTGCTTTATCATGGTAAGATCAAAACAACGGAAGCACGTGCAAAGGAAGTACGCCAGATCGCAGAGCATTTAATTACATTAGCAGTAAAGGAAAAGGATAATTTTGACGAAGTTACTGTAACTGCAAAGGTTCCGAAGCTGGACAAGGATGGAAAGCGGATTAAGGAAGTTGTTGACGGTAAGAAGGTTACCCAGTATGATACGGTTGAAAAGAAGGTAAAGAAGGATCAGCCTTCTAGGCTTCATGCCAGAAGACAGATGTTAAAGGTCCTATATCCGGTGATTGAAGTTCCGCAGGAAGCGGCCGGAAAGAAAAGAGGAACCAAAAAGGTTGACTTAACAGCAAAATTATTTGATGAATATGGACCGAAGTATGCAGGTCGTCCGGGTGGTTATACCAGAATCGTTAAGATTGGACCACGTAAGGGTGATGCAGCTATGGAAGTTATTCTTGAATTGGTATAAGAGCGGAACGGGCTGTCGCAAGAAGGTGTGCGGCAGCCCGTTTCTTTATGAACAGGGCAGGAAACAAACACATGATTGATGCAGAACATGTAACATTTGAATATTTTCGACGGGACGAAAATGGAAGTGTAACGGAGATCGTAGAAGCTGTAAAAGACTTATCCATGCAGGTGAAAGCAGGAGAATTTATCGGGATTCTGGGCTGTAACGGTTCCGGTAAATCCACCTTTGCAAAATTGTTAAGTGCGTTGCTGCAGCCATCTGAGGGAACGATTACAATTGCTGGTATGGATACACGGGAAAAGGAACATACATGGGCAATTCGGAAAAATGCTGGAATGGTTTTTCAGAATCCGGATAATCAGATCATTGGAACAACGGTAGAAGAGGATGTTGCATTTGGACCGGAAAATCTCGGAATGGAACCCGGAGCGATCGAACAAAGAATTGCAGAAGCACTGGAAGCAGTGGGAATGACAGCATATTATCAGCAATCGCCCGGACGACTATCCGGAGGTCAGAAACAAAGAATTGCGATTGCCGGTATTTTGGCGATGCATCCGACATGTATGATTTTTGATGAATCGACTGCCATGTTGGATCCCAAAGGCACAAAAGAAGTCATGAATGCGGTCCGGGCCTTAAATCAGAAGCAAAAAATAACTATTTTATATATCACGCATGATATGGAAGAAGTGGTTGACGCCGATCGGCTGATCGTTATGCATCAAGGGCGGCTGGTGATGGAAGGTTCCCCCGATGCTGTTTTTCGTAAGAAAGACGAACTAAAAAGCTATGGTTTGACAGTTCCCTGGGCCACAGAAGTAGCAGAAAGACTTCATGCGGCTGGAATCTCTTGTCCGTCAGTTCTTCTTCATGATGAGGAGCTGTTGGAGCTTATTTGCAGGATCGCAGGAAAAGGCAGAAATAATCTTCGGGAGGCGATGGAACCGCCGGTGGCTCCGAGTTCAAAGGAAGATAGGAGTTCTGATACGGAGGCGATGGTAAAGGGTTTGGTGTTTCATCATGTTTCATACGAATATAACTCTAAAACTGCTTACGCCCATATGGCGCTTCGTGATGTTGATCTGGCCATTCATAAGGGAGAGTTTATTGGATTGATCGGACATACCGGTTCTGGCAAATCGACTCTGATACAGCATATGAACGGTTTATTAAAGCCTGCAAACGGTAATATTTTTTATGAAGGAAAGGATATACATGAAAAAGGGTATTCCCGTATCTATCTGCGGGAAAAGGTAGGTCTGGTATTTCAATATCCGGAATATCAGTTGTTTGCAGATACGGTTTTAGAGGATGTATCCTTTGGACCTAAAAACTTAAATCTGCCCTTATTAGAGGTTCAGCAGCGGGCATTTCAGGCTATTGAGGCGGTAGGTTTAGAGGACAGTGTTTATGACCTGTCGCCATTTGAGTTATCGGGCGGACAAAAACGCAGGGTTGCCATAGCGGGTGTGCTTGCAATGAAGCCGGATTTTTTGATTCTGGATGAACCGACAGCCGGATTGGATCCGGTTGGGAAAAAACAATTGTTGGAGATGTTAAAGGCGCTCCATCAGAAGGGTATGGGGATCCTTTTAATTTCCCATAACATGGAAGATATAGCAGAATATGCCGGACGGATTCTGGTAATGGAACAGGGGAAAATTGTTCTTGACGGAAGGCCGGAGGATATTTTTTATGAAAAAGAACAACTTCAGGGGTTGGGGCTGGATATTCCGAGAACATCAAAACTGCTCGGACAATTATGGGAAATGGGGTATCCGGTAAATCCGAAACGGTTTCGTATGGAAGATACATGGCAGGAATTAGTGCGGTTAATTGGATAAACGGTAAGATAACAGAAAATAGGATCTTACATTTATGAGGAAATTAGGATGCGAGACATAACAATAGGACAATTTTATCCGATAGAATCTAAGATACACAGTCTGGATCCCAGAACCAAGCTGGCGATTACATTTTTTTATGTGTCGAGCCTTATTTTGGCGAATAATAAATATATGTATCTGCTGGCTTTTGCGGCATTGATTGTGTATTTTTTGCTTTCTCGTGTTCCGCTTGGCTATATGGCAAGGGGACTGCGTGGAATATTGATTTTTATTGTCTTGTCGGTTTTTTTGAATATTCTTTTTACACCGGGTGATCCCATATTTGAATGGGGTGTCTTTCATATTACCTGGCAGGGGATTCGGACCGGCTGCTATACATTGCTGCGGATTCTGTTTTTGGTATTCGGCGCATCGATCATTACGTATACTACAACGCCTACAAAGCTGGCCGATGGACTGGAACAGGGGTTTCAATGGTTGAAGCGTTTTCGAGTGCCGGTTCATGAGGTGGCAATGATGATAAGCATTGCAATGCGGTTTATTCCTATTCTGGTTGAAGAACTGGATAAGATTATGAAGGCACAGCAGGCACGGGGAGCAGACTTTGAAACGGGGAATCTGTTTCGACGGTTAAAAAGCCTGTTTCCGGTTATCCTTCCTATGTTTGTATCGGCAATCCGGCGGGCAAATGAATTGGCATTGGCAATGGATGCCCGGTGTTATCGGGGCGGAGAAGGAAGAACAAAGCTGCATCCCTTGAAGTATGAAAGACGGGACAGAATCGCATATCTTAGCTTGCTGGTGTATATGTGTGGAATGGCGATATTGCGGATCTGGGCGGATTGGGAGCCGCTTTGGAATCTGGCTTAAGATAGAAAAGAAATGAAAAGAGGAACTAGATGAAGCGGGTAAAACTAATTGTATCCTATGATGGTACGAATTATTGCGGCTGGCAGATACAAAAAAACGGTATTACAATCGAAGAGGTACTCAATAGGACTATTTCAGAACTGGTAGGGGAAGAGATTGCAGTGATAGGGGCAAGTCGGACAGATTCGGGCGTTCATGCTATGGGGAATGTGGCAGTCTTTGATACGACAAGCAGGATTCCGGCGGAAAAAATGAGTTTTGCACTGAATCAGCGGCTGCCGGAGGATATTCGGATCCAGCATTCTTGTGAGGTCCCTCTGGATTGGCATCCCAGATATTGTAATACAAGAAAAACTTATGAATATCGAATATTAAATCGTAAATTTTCTATTCCGACAAACCGATTATATAGTCATTTTTTTTACTATCCCCTCGATGTGGAAAAGATGCAGAAAGCGGCCTCCTATCTTGTGGGAGAGCATGATTTTAAGAGCTTTTGTTCTGCAAGGACACAGGTGGAGAATACAATACGCACAATATATTATTTAGATGTAAGAAAAGAAGGCGATCAGATCGTAATTCAGATCAATGGAAATGGTTTTCTGTATAATATGGTAAGAATAATAGTAGGAACACTGATAAAGGTAGGGACGGGTCTATATCCGCCGGAGCATATGAAAGAAATCCTAGATGCCAAAGATCGTCGAATGGCGGGGCCAAAAGCAGAAGCAAGGGGACTTACTTTGCTGGAAATCGAATATTTGTAAAAATTATCGAAGAAAGTAAAAAGACAGTAAAATATGAAAAATTGTGTGGAAAAGTTTTGAATTATCCAAAGATTTCTGGAAGATATCCACATAAATATCAACATTTCGTGGAAAACTTAACGAAACTACTGTCATTTTCTGTGAACATTTGCGTGTAAAACTGGAAAAAGTTAAGAAAAAACAGCCAAAATTCATTGACACACCCACAAGAGTGTAATATAATATAAAACTGTGACGAGAAAGATAAATACTTAAGCCAAAGCCCCGGTAATAGTATTATCAGATAAATGTTATGGTATTTTTTTAAGGAGGAACAACCATGAAAAGTTATATGGCTAGCCCGTCAACGATTGAGAGACAGTGGTACGTAGTTGACGCTACAGGACATACATTAGGACGTTTGGCATCTGAGATTGCAAAGGTATTGAGAGGTAAAAATAAGCCTACTTATACGCCGCATATGGATACCGGTGATTATGTAATAGTCGTAAATGCAGATAAGATTCGAGTTACCGGTAAAAAGCTGGATCAAAAGATATATTACAACCATTCCGAATATGTAGGCGGTATGAGAGAAACTACGTTAAGGGAAAAAATGAAGAAAAAACCGGAAGATGTTATTTACTTAGCAGTGAAGGGTATGCTTCCCAAGGGACCTTTAGGACGTGCGATGATCAAAAAGCTCCATGTGTACGCAGGACCGGAGCATAAACAGACAGCGCAGAAGCCGAAGGAATTAGTAATCAAGTATTAAGGTAGAAGGAGGACATAACAGTGGCTAAGAAAAAAGATAACAAGTTCTATGGAACCGGTAGAAGAAAAAGCAGTATTGCAAGAGTATATTTAGTACCCGGTACTGGTAAGATCACGATTAACAAGAGAGATATGGATGATTACTTTGGATTAGAGACATTGAAGTTGATCGTAAAT
Source organism: uncultured Lachnospiraceae bacterium (assembly GCA_947589055.1). Lineage (GTDB taxonomy): Bacteria > Bacillota > Clostridia > Lachnospirales > Lachnospiraceae > CAG-632. The sequence goes on from CANPZL010000017.1 coordinate 15,945, forward strand.
CAGCCATTTAATGCGACTTCTACACAGGGAAAGTTTGATGTACTGGTAAATGTACACGGTGGTGGTTTTACCGGACAGGCCGGTGCGATTCGGCATGGTATCGCAAGAGCATTATGTGTAGCAGATCCGGAGTACAGACCAGCCTTAAAGAAGGCCGGCTTATTAACTCGTGCCCCTCGGATGAAGGAAAGAAAGAAGTACGGTTTGAAGGCTGCAAGACGTGCTCCGCAGTTCTCCAAGCGATAATTCAGTTCACGAAGAGATAATCTTTATTCAAATCAAATACTCCAGAATGTATATTCTGGAGTATTTATTTTGTCTATAATGTGATTGGAGGAAGGGTTATGGAAGAAATTGTATTAAGTATATGTATTCCTACTTATAACAGAGGGCATAGAGCATTAGCTTTAGTAAGTGAATTAAGGGGATTACTTGATACGTATGATAATATCGAAATTATTGTATCAAATAATGGAAGTAACAAGCACCTAGATGGGTATGAAACCATTGAAAAGATGTGTATAGATAGATTACGGTACCATAAGTTTGATGAAAATCAATATTTCTGGGGAAATGTAAATCAAGTACTAAAAATGGCAAAAGGTCGTTTTGCACTACTTATCAGTGATGAAGATAACATTGAAATGGAAAATCTGGATCATTATTTAGAGTTATGTTCTAATAATCCAGATATTAGTGTAATACGTAGTAAAACGTTAAAATTGTATACCTATATAGTAAATGAAACTGGAAAAAAAGGATATGATGCAATAAAAAAGTTTTTTCTTTGTAATAATTATATGTCAGGCGTTCTGTATAACAAGAGCATTTTAACAAATGAAATAATAGACAGATTGTATGATAATTTTAAAGATAATATTGCATATCGGTTTTATCCACATATGGTATTTGATGCTTATTGTCTTGTACAGGGAGATTTTTTAAGTGATGGTTTTTGTCTTATTAATGAAGGAGATGCAGAGAAAGAATTAGCAGATGTATCTGATGTCGATAAAGAAACGAAAATGCAGAAATATACTACATATGAAAGCAGATTGGAGCAACAAAGAGGTTTTGTAGATATTGTTAAGAATTTGTGGTGTGCAACTGAAGCTGAAAAGGCACGTATGTTCATGAGAATATGTGAAAAAACTATTATGCTTCTTACACTTGTTCGGGAGGAATATGAAAAACAAGGAGTACCATTTCATATTCTTACAAACAAATATCGAGAACAGTGTATGAGTGATATAGAATATATTAATTTACCTGTTATTAATGGAGATATAGCGACATGGATTAAATATGTTGAAACGCTTATAGATGTATGTAGTAATTCATAGTTGGATTATTTGTATGGTATATTTTGTTAAGGTGGTTTCAAATTTTTCGTCTTCTTTCTTGGTGTAACAGAGAATATGTTCCGGTGAAAATGGATCGTACAGCGCTGTAACGAACATCCGGAAACGCTTTCTGTATAGTCTCCTGTATCCCTAGGTTTTTGTCACCGATGATCTCACGATAGCCGTCATTGCCGACTCCGATTGCCACAAGTATGGAAATGTTCGGATTTCTTCGCTCCAGCTGTATTTGAGGTACACATCGTCTACATAGGTGTAAGGGTACTCTCCGGTAAGTGAGCGAGTATGCCATGTCTCGATTTCCTACAGCGATAATGCTCAATGATGACAGTTTCAAAAGGAACTCCTTTGAGTTTGAGGACTTTCGTTTCACCTCACTGATGGTTGCCTGAAAGTTCCGTTTATAATGGACACAACGATAACTCTGGCGGTCTTTGGAATGCTCATATTTCTGGGCGTTGACCAGTTCATCAGCTTTCTTGTCAAGCAGAGCATTGAGCGGCTCTTCTACGCTGCTGCGGACAAGATCTTTTAAGCCGTGCTTTATTAAATCCTCATTCAGTTAGTTGTAAATGCTATCAGACATGGTTTTGCCTTTTTTAGTAAAATTCTGTGTAGTAACTTAATTTTACCAAACGCATAGAACATGTCTATTTTTATGAAATTGAATTTACGAAATTAATTATACGTCATCAATGAAAGTAAGTGTATACCAGCATCAAACAACAAACATATGTTCGCAAAAATTACTTGCTATTATTCAGATAACCGAATATAATGGTAAGTGAAACGGAGGATGCGCTATGGAATATTTGACGACGAAAGAAATATCAGAGCAGTGGAATATCAGTTCCAGAAGAGTAGCGATTTTATGTGAAGAAGGCAGACTTGAGGGCGCTGTGAAAAAAGGAAAAACATGGTTGATACCTTTTGATATTGAAAAACCGGAAGATGGAAGATATAAAAGAATAAAAGCATACTATGAAAAATTTATTGAACTGGAAAATAGATACGAGGTTATATATCCAGAAAGTGAAAATGCTACATATACGAGTTTGTTGAATTATTCGGATGAGTTAAATAAACCTTTTCAAAGATGGTATAGGTACAAAGAGGGCTTTTCTAGCGAACTGGTAAAACAGTTAATAAAAGAATATTCAAAGCATACACACGGAATAATACTGGATCCATTTTTAGGGAGCGGCAGTACGTTATTGGCGGCAAATGATATGGGATATTCCGGCATAGGATTCGAAGTCAATCCATTTGCACATTTTTTATCAAAATGTAAATTGGAAAACTATACAAAAGAAGACATTTACTGTTTTAAAGAAAAATATGAACAGATACTTTCGAATGCAGAACGTGCTGATCATGAGTATACGCTGCCCAAGTTATCAATTAGCGGAAAAGTTTTTGAAGACAGAATAGAGAAATATTATATGAACATAGGTATGCTCATTGATACCTGTAACGTTGATAAAAAGATAGTAAATTTATTGAAATTGGGCTGGTTGGCATGTTTAGAACCGTTATGTAACTATCGAAAAGCAGGAAATGGACTGAAGATCAAGAAGTACGTTAAGCCGAAAACAATTACTGTCGATGATGCCAGAGTAATGTTATTAGAAGAATATCAGAATATATACATTGATCTGCTTAAGAGCAAGAATATCGGCGACGTGACCTTATATAATGAATCGTGTTTAAATATGGAAAAGAGGATAAAGCCGGAAAGTATTGAAGGAATTATTTTTTCTCCTCCCTATGCAAATTGTTTTGATTATACAGAAATATATAAGCTGGAATTATGGTTTGGTAAATTTGTTTCCGAATATTCAGATTTGAAAGAATTGAGAAAGGATTCTTTACATTCCCATTTAAACGGCGACCTGAATTTAGGAACGGAGATAAATAATGATACTTTGACAGATCTTTTGGCTGAATTGCAGCAAAAGGAGTTATGGGATAAAAAAATACCTAAAATGCTGAAGCTGTATTATAACGATATGTTCAAGGTGTTAGATGCAAGCTATAAAGTTTTAACTGACGGAGGCTTTTGCTGTATAGTTGTTGGCAATTCTGCATATGGCGGGATTGTATTCCCGGCAGATTTGATCTTGGCGGAATATGCTGAAAAAATAGGATTTCAGGTTGATAAAATAGAAGTAGACAGATATATTATTACGAGTTCTCAGCAATACGAGATAACAAAAAAAACAGGAAAATATCTAAGGGAGAGCGTTGTATGCCTAGTAAAGAACAAATAATAGAAGTTGAAAAGTTACCCGTACATATTCAAAGCGGAGCCACTTATTTAATTAAACAAGCAAATCCCAATTCTTACACGCATGGTATGTTTAAGTATCCTTGTAAGTTTATTCCGGAAATTCCTAGATGGGGAATTCATACATATCTTTCTGAAAGAAAGGGCGTTATCTTTGATCCCTTCTCAGGAAGCGGGACGACGCTATTAGAAGCAAATGTGAATGGTATAGACGCATATGGAACGGAAATAGATGATATTGCAAAATTGATCATAAAGGTAAAAACAACGGCCTTGTGTTTGCAACAGATCGAAATATTAGAAAACAGTTATTTAGAAATAATGGACATTATTCATCAAGATGACGTTCAAGTATTCCGGCCGGAGATTCATAATTTAGAACATTGGTTTTCAGAGAATACAATTAAAGAATTAGGAAGAATGAAAATATATATTGATAACATTCAGGATCCGGATGTGAGGGATTTCTTAAAACTGTGTATGGTATCAATTATTAAAAAGGTATCAAATGCGGATGATACGTCTCCCAAACCCTATGTATCGAATAAGATAATTAAAATCCCCCCCACTGTTGAAAAGGAATTTTCTTCTGTTTTTCGAAGATATAAGCAGATGATAATGGAATTATTAAGCATTGAAGGGCTGGGAAAGACCGAAATGATTCCTGGAGATGCTTTGGATTTTTCCATACCGTTAAAAATTGATTTGGCTATAACATCGCCGCCATATATCAATGCATTTGACTATGGGAGAACCATGCGGCTTGAAAACTTGTGGTTGGCTACTTTGACAGAAGATATGTTAAGGGAGAAGAAAAGCAAGTATGTAGGAACAGAAAAAATCAATTCAAAGAAAGAAAAAGAAAATCTTAGAATTTTGAAAAAAAGTGTTCTCTTAGAAAATTATTATAATATAATCGCCGGTATCGATGAAAAAAGAGCGTTAGTCGTGAAAAAATTTTTTGAGGATATGGAAAGCAATCTGCGTTGCGTACATCGTCAAATGCGTGTAGGCGGAAAATATGTGATCGTTATTGGTAATAGTGCAATTCGAAAAGTAAATATTGAAAGTTGGAGAGTAATCGAAGAGATAGCAAATGAAATGGGATTTAAGACAGTGCAGTATTTTAATTATATCATACAGAATCCTTATATAAGAATTCCTAGAAATGGTATGGGTGGCAGGATCAATAAGGACTATGTATTGGTGCTGGAGAAAGGAGCTTGTAATGGCGCAAAAGAATCGAACGAAGGAAATATGGCTGATACCGAAAAGAGTGAATCTGCATCAAACAATATGCCTGATAGATGGAATAATTGAAAGAAAGTATGATGGGACAAGCTGGAATCCGCAGAAGCAGAATAATTTAGGCGTTAATCTGAAAAAATGGGGAGCCACTAAAGATGGAAAAAATATTTCGCCGCAAGCGATTCGAACGTTAGTGGCATCGATTCCGCAGTACTTGGGATTTCTTTATATAAATACGGATAGTACTCCTAATACGATATGTCTTACCAAGGCTGGACTGGCATTGTGGCATAAGCATAAGGATGAATTAGTAAAAGTTTCTAACCTTGTTGAAGGCAAGGATTTATTGATAACACAATCAGAAATTGTACTGAAGCAGATGGAAAAATTACAGATCATAAATCCGGTAATCAGTAAGGATTGTGAAAACATATATGTATTTCCGTTTCGATTTATGCTGAAAGTGCTGTTGAAAGTTGGGTATTTAGATCAAGAAGAGATAGCATATTTTCTTTTCAAAGTCCGAAATGAAGATGAAGTTGATGTTATAGCTCAGGAAATTGAAAATTTTCGAACATTACCTGCGGAAAAACGGGAGGCTCTGATTCATGCATTTAAAGGTACGCATATTGGAAATATTACACTAGTTAAAGCAGCATCAGCAGGGTATTTTATTTCGTTATGTCAAATAACCGGAATTATGGATAAATTGAAAATAACTCCGGATAACAGAAGTACCGCAATCGTTGCCTTAAAAATAAAGGACACCTGCATACAATATGTAAAAGAGATGTTAGATTCAAAATATCAAAATGCGCAAATATATGATTTTAAAAATAATTTGCAGTTGTGGATCGATTATATTGGCGATCCGGCGAGAGATTTTCCGCCAATAGATGTTTCAATCCTCAATAAATCGGATCGTAATTTTTTGATACAAGTATTTCAAGATAGCGTTTGCAAATATGATGACCTTATTGATGCACATGGCGTGGTCCGATTCCCCATGTTCGTGAATGAGCAGTATGATGTAAAAATAATAGATACTTTATCCGGTGAGGAATTGGAAATACTGAATATATGCCCTGCATTTGAGCAAAGAGAATATGAAATCGGAGGTAAAATAAGAAATGTAAAAGTAACAGATGCGTCGTTAGAAGATGTAGCGAGGGAGATTCAAGAACACTGCCAGGCAACGAATTTTGCGGGGAAAACATTAAATTATCTAAATACATTATCAAAAGTTACAGGGATTGATAAGACTACTGATAAGGCGCTAAGAGGGGCATATTTTGAGTATTATGTTTATAAAATGCTGAATATGCTTAAAAATGAAAATGTTGTAGATGAAGTTGTTTGGAATGGTAAGCTTGGGAAATATGGGTTGCCTACGCAGGCACCTGGTGGGAAGACGGGTACTCCGGACATTGTATTTACGATTGATAATCTGCATATTGTTGTTGAATTGACAACGATAAAGGCTAAGGCACTTCAATTTAGTGCGGAAGGTTCATCAGTTCCCGATCATATAAGGCTGTATAAGCAGGAATCCGGAAAGGATGTTGTTGGTGTGTTTTGTGCGCCGGCGATTCACGAAAGAAACACAGCGGTAATGCAGTCTGCTATAGCACCCTATGGGATTGAACTGCACTGTATTACAGATAAAGAGCTGGTTGAATTATTGTTGTCTGAAGATAGAGAAAGAATAAAAAATATATGCGTAACTCCCCAAAGCCTTTAATGTCCCGGATTTACATGGGGAGAATTAGATATATGGCTGAAAGAATAAGAGTTTGATGAAATACACGTAGTATGCTTTGAAAAAATACGGAAAGGGGAATATACATGGAATATTCGAGTTATTATACTATGTCGGCGGAAGAAGTGGCCAAAGATTATTTTAAAAAATTAAAAGTCATACGAATCATATTTTATGCATGTTTGTTTGGGTTGTATATTCTTATATTTATTGCAATTTTTCGTTTTAAGTTTTTGCTGTTGATTGCCCTGCTGCTTTTGGTGGTGATTTCTGATCTTGTATTTGTATATGTGAAATGGTTTAATTTTTATCGTTTGAATTATATACTTTTTACAGACTGTGATCCGGTAAAATACATAAAAGTATTTGATATATTGGAACAGGCAGACAAACATAAAAAGGCCGTATCCACCATCAATCTGAATAAAGCATATGGATACAACCTGCTTAAAGATTATCCTGCATTAAAAAACTGCTTGGAAAAAGTTAGTTTCAAAAGAAGTATTTTATCAAGAGAAATTTTAATCGTAAATTTATGGGGAAACTATGCAAGAAATACAAACAATATGCAGATGTATAAAGCATGTATAGAAAAAGTTAGCCGTTTTCAGAATGCTAAAAATAGGAAAGCGTATAAAAATAGCATCGCTTATTTATTAAATATATGGTCTATGCTTGATGCACTGGAAAAGGAAGACAGGAAAACAGCAAAGCAGTTGTATCACCATATTATAAAAAGCGAAAACAATAATATGAAGCGGGTACAGGATAAATACTACCTGTACAAAATTGAAAAATTGTACCAGAATGAACAGGAGGCAAAAGAGGCATTGGAGTATGTCATACAATACGGTAATACAATGAAAATTAAAGAAGAAGCGGAAGCATACATGAAAGAATATAATCCATAACTGAATGTGAAACTTCTAATTGCATAATGAAAGCGATAATGATTAAATATTGGAATTCAAAGAAAGTTATGTTATGATAAACAAAATTTTATGTGGAAAGGATTGGCAGGTTGCCTTGAGTTAACATGGAGAAAGAAAACAAGAGAAATACATTTACCGGTTCGATCGGGTTTGTTCTGGCTGCGGCAGGAAGTGCAGTAGGACTTGGAAATATCTGGAGATTCCCATATCTGGCGGCAAAGGACGGAGGCGGATTGTTTCTGCTGGTGTATTTGATCTTAGCACTAACCTTTGGGTTTACACTTTTGACGACAGAAATCGCAATCGGGCGTAAAACAAGACAAAGCCCGCTGACTGCATATGGAAAGTTAAAAAAAGGCTGGGGATTTTTAGGTGTCCTTTCCTGTTTAGTCCCGTTTTTGATCATGCCTTATTATTGTGTCATTGGCGGCTGGGTGTTGAAATACCTATGTACATATTTGTCCGGCTTCGGTTCGCAGGCAGCCCAAGACGGTTATTTTGAAGCGTTTATCACCGGCGATAAGGAACCCATCTTTATGATGGTATTGTTTTTGGCATTTGTCGTCTTTGTGGTGGTCTGGGAAGTAAACAAAGGGATTGAAACTACCTCAAAAATCATCATGCCGATGCTGCTGCTTTTAGTAGTTGCAATCGCAATCTTTTCATTGACGCTGAAGCATACCGATGGGGAAGGAATCATGCGGACGGGTATGGAAGGATTAAAGATATATCTCATACCGGATATTAGTAATCTGACCGTCAGTCATTTCTTTACTGTATTGATGGATGCGATGGGACAGTTGTTTTATAGTTTAAGTGTTGCTATGGGTATCATGGGTGCATATGGTTCCTATGTCAAAGAGGATGCGAATCTGGCGGTTTCGATCAACCAGATTGAAATCTTTGATACAGCGGTCGCATTCTTGGCAGGAGTCATGATTTTGCCTGCTGTTTATAGTTTTATGGGGCAGGAAGGTATGCAGGCATCCGGTCCGGGACTGATGTTTCGTTCCCTTCCGAAAGTATTTAGTGAAATGGGAAAGATCGGAAATATTGTTGGGATTTTGTTTTTTGCCCTGATTCTGTTTGCCGCCTTAACCAGTGCGGTTTCCATTATGGAAGCAGTGGTTTCCAGCTTGATGGATCAGTTCCATATTTCACGGCTTCGGGCGGTAGTAATGGAAGGTGCAATAGCCTTGATCATAGGAATCCTGGTATGTTTAGGATATAACAAGTTGTACTTTGAATTACTTCTCCCAAACGGAGTGACTGCACAACTTCTTGATTTGATGGATTATATCAGCAACAATATCCTCATGCCGATCGTTGCGATCGCAACCTGTATCTTGGTGGGTTGGATATTGAAACCAAAGTTCGTCATGGATGAAGTGGAAAAGGGCGGAAGAAAGATGGGCAGGAAAGGCTTATATCAAGTGATGATTAAAATCGTGGCACCGCTTTTGTTATTAGTTTTGTTTTTGAAATCCCTAGGAATTCTTACATTTATATAAACTATTTTGTGTAAATGGCTGTGGCAGCTTCGCCGCAAAAAAAATGGGTCTGAAATAGGTTCAGACCCATTTTTTCAGTTAGATACGAAATCCTTACTTCTTACATTCTCCGCAACGCTTCAATCGGGCTTAATTTGGCGGCTTTTCTGGCAGGATAGATACCAAAAAACAAGCCGACGCTGGAAGAAAACAAGGTGGTTATCAAAATGACGATCGGACTGATCGAAGGGGTGAAAGCATACTCCGGCATTGCCATACTGATGATGGAACTTATCACATAGGCTCCGCCTAAACCGATCAAGATACCCAGAATGCCACCCACCATTGTGATAAAGCCGGATTCCAACAGGAATTGCAGCATAATGGAACGGGTTTTTGCACCTAATGCTTTTCGGATACCGATTTCCCGTGTCCGTTCTGTTACGGATACCAGCATGATATTCATGACTCCGATACCGCCGACAAATAAAGAGATAGCGGCAACCAAAGCGATGAAAAGGGTTATCATATTGATTACCACGTTAATGGTCGCCAGTATATCGTTAAAGCTCTGGAAGATAAATTGGTCTTCTCCGAGGCAGTTATGGCGGCTGTCTAAAATACGGATAATCTGATTACAGGTATCCTGCGTGTTGATATTCGAAGCCAGCATCAGTGTCGCATCGGTGTACCCCAGTGTTTGCGTCGCATTAAGTCCCAGTCTTTGATCGAGTGTGCTAAGAGGTACATTCAGATAAATGGGTGCATTTTCATAGTCATAGGAAATGAGGCTATTGGATTCGGTGACGTAGGAAGTTAATCCTATGATCGTGTAGCTTAAGCGCTTCCCCTGAATCTCAATATCGATCGGCATACCGATCACGTCGGTATTGCCAAACAGCTTGATGGCATCATCTTCTGCAATATAGCAGACCATTCTTCCCGCATCGTAATCCTCTTTTGTAAAATAATGTCCATTGCTTAAGGTGCTGTATTGTTCAAACAGATAATTGTTCTCGTTACAGCCATAAGCATATCCGGTAAACGTTCCCTTCGGCGTCGTGATCGTTCCTTCAGACATTGTCGTTACAAGGTATGCCTGTACGCCTTCGACGTTAGCCTGAATGTATTCTAAGTCTTCTATAGTGATCCGTTCGCTTCCCATGGATACAATCGCAACCTGTCCGTTTCCGACAGTGCTTAATTGTTCGGTAATGCTTTCTTTTGCACCGTTTCCCAGTGACATGATCAAGATCACAGAAGAGATACCGATCACGATGCCCAGCATGGTCAGAAGGGATCGCACCTTATTCGACAGGATATTAAACAATGCCATCTTGATATATTCTAAAAATTGTGACATATCCGTGCCTCCTAGTTTTTAGTTGTATCTGCTTCTGACGTATCCGATGTCTGCTGCTGTTCATCCAGATTGTTCGGTATGACCGGAAGACCTTCTTGGATAGCTGACGTAATATTCGTGATGACCAGAGTGTCTTTCGTAATGCCATCCAGTACTTCATATTTGGTGTCGTCACTGATTCCGGTTGTGATGTATTTTTTAACTACGACATTCTCTTCCACGGTATATACAAAGGTTCCGGTATTATCAATATTAAGAGCAATATTCGGAATTGTCAGTATATCCTGTTTAGAAGCGGTGTGTATGACAACATTTGCATCCACTCCCAGTATAACAGACGCATCCGGATCTTGCAGGGTGATTTCTGCTTCGACCGTGGTGGCTCCGGCAGCATTTATATTTGCCATATGGCTGATATAAGTAACGGTTCCTTCGTATTCCCGATTCAGTATGGTGACAGTTGCAGACTGTCCAAGTTCTACCGTTTCTAATTCTTTTTTTGTCAGAGAAACCGTAATCTTTAGATCGTTCATGTCAGCGATGGTAAAGAGCGGATAACCGGGAGTGGCAGTGGAGCCTTTGGTAATATCTACAGATGTCACGATTCCGTCCTGCTGTGCTATGACGCCGGCTTTTCCTTCCTCTAATGACGCAGCCGCTGCATCTAATTGCAGCGTGGACAATTGCTTTGCAATGGATAACTGTTCCCGTTGCGTGGCAGTCAAAACCCCGGATTCCATGCTTTGGATCAGGGCTTCCTGAGATGCAAGCTCACCCTCCAGGCTGGCAAGTTCAGTGGATTTGGAAGAAATCAATCCGGTAATCTCCTCTGAAGGGTCGGGCATAGTGTCTGCGATTGCTTCAAGATTGGCAATGGACGTGTTGAGGGCATCCCGTTCCGCACATTTTTCCTGATACTCCGGATTTTGGCTTAGATCGTTTCCGGTCGGATTGGCTTCCAAGATAGCCTGCAGTTCGTCTAACACTGATGAAAGCTGATTACGCTTTTCCAGAATGACATTTGCCAAATCATTAGCCCCGGTTTCTGTTATACCGGATTGCAGTTCTGCAATTTCTTGCTCTAAAGCGGCTATTCGACTTTTTAATTCCTCGGATTGTTGTTTTGCCTGTGCAAGTTGAGAACTGCTCTTATCAGAGGCTTCGATGGTAGTCTGGTTGCTGAGTTCCGTAGAACGTGCATTTAAGGAAGCCTGATCATATTGGTTTTCAAGATCACTGATGTCAAAGGTTATTATGGTGTCGCCGGCTTTTACCGTCTGCCCCGGTCGGATATTGATCTCGTCTACGATTGCGGCAACGGAGGTGGTATATGTGGTACTTTCTGCACTGGTTACGATTCCGCTGGTTGTGACACTAGAGGAAATATCATTGATCTTTGGTGTTTCTACCTCTACAGGAAGACCGATATTTTTTGAAAAGTATGAAATCCCTGCAATGCCGACTCCAATTAGGAGTAAAAGAAAGCCTCCTGCAATAAGCCCGATAATAAGAGGCAGCCGCTTTTTATTTGATTTTTTGTTTACTGTTTGTTCTGACATGATAACGCTCCTTCTTCTTTTGTTTTGTCGGATTCTATCTTACCGTCCATGATTCGGACAACTCGTTTGGCATTTTCGGCAATCTGCACATCGTGTGTGATCAGAACGACTGTTCGCCCGGAATCATGCAGATTGTGTAAGATTTTCATGATTTCCCTCGTGGAAGAGGAGTCCAGATTACCGGTCGGTTCGTCAGCAAGGATTACCGGCGGTTTTGCTGCAATCGCTCTTGCGATCGCTACCCGCTGCTGCTGACCGCCGCTAAGTTCGGAAGGCTTATGCCGCATTCGATGCTCCAAACCTACGATTTTTAACGCTTCAACAGCGCATTCATGCCGCTCACTGGTTGGAACATTTCGATAGATCAAAGGAAGCTCAACATTTTCCAGAGCGGTGAGATTTGGAATCAGGTTAAATCCCTGAAAAATAAATCCGATTTGCTGGTTTCGGATTTCGGATAATGCATTATCGTCCAGATTCGATACATCTTGTCCGGATAGAATATAGGTGCCGGAAGTCGGAACATCCAGACAGCCAAGAATATTCATAAGCGTGGATTTTCCGGAACCGGATTGCCCGATGATCGCAACGAATTCACCGGTGGCAATATCCAAGGATATTCCATCAAGTGCGTGAACCGCATTTTCACCCGGATTATAGATTTTCATGATATTTTCAATATGTATCAGGGGTTCCATAGACTTCCTCCCAATCGAACAGATTTGATATTGTTTATAAACAATTTTATATTATTATACATCTATTTTCAATGCAATAGGATTTTAAAGATGTAAGATTTCTTACGAATATTGAAAGAAAAGCAGACACAGAAGTAAAAAAAATTACATATGATAACAGTGAAACGCACTGGAAAAAGAATAAGAAAGGAAGCAAAAATGGGAAACTGTGAATTCAGTGATGTTACACAGCTTTATTTAAAGCAATTCCATTGTATCTTAGAGGATATGATCACAGGTATGACAAAGGCGTGCCTGTTAAATGACAGTATATCACATAATTTTATCGTACAGATGATTCCGCATCATCGGGCAGCTATTGAAATGAGCAGATCTCTGTTAAAATATACCACCTTTATTCCTTTACAGAATATAGCAAAGGATATTATCCGTGAGCAGACAAAAAGTATTCAGGATATGGAACGAAGTATAAAAAGCTGTGATGCATTTTGTAATACGGATTGCGAGCGAAAACTGTATAAGAAACAATTTCAGGCGATTACGGAAAAAATGTTTGAGGACATGGGAACCGCTCCTGCTGTAAACAGCATCAATGTAAACTTTATGCGGGAAATGATACCTCATCATTTAGGCGCAATTCAAATGTCGGAAAATGCTTTGAAATATCCGATATGCCCGGAGCTTATCCCCATTTTACAGGCGATCATTACTTCGCAGAAGCAGGGAGTAAAGGAGATGAGACAACTGCTGCGGCAGTGTAGCTAAACCGGAGGAAACGACCGGAAATCTTGACTTTTTCAGGGGAGTATGATAGCCTACCCTCAGCCAAATTCTGGGGGAATGGGTATGACAGAGCTGGAAAAGTATTATAACAAATTTAATGAAGAAAAACGTTTGAATTCCCGGTATGGGCAGGTAGAATATAGAACATCTATGAAATATATCCATAAAGCACTGGAGACAATGGAAGCGGGTGGAAATACAAAAGAGGAGATACAGATCTTAGATATAGGGGCCGGAACCGGAAAATATGCAGTAGCGCTGGCAAAGGAAGGATATTCCGTAACAGCGATCGAACTGGTACGTTATAATTTAGGTATTCTGAAGAAGAAAGGAAGTAACGTAGATGCCCGTCAGGGCAATGCGCTGAACTTATCCAAGCTTCCGGAAAACCGGTATGATGTTACGCTGCTTTTTGGCCCGATGTACCATTTGTTTTCCTTTGCGGATAAGGTGCAGGCGCTTCGGGAGGCAAAGCGTGTGACCCGTCCGGGAGGGATTATATTCGTTGCCTATTGCATGAATGAATATGGTGTGATCACTTATGGATTCAAGGAAAAGCATATTCAGGAATGTATGGAGACACACCGGCTGACAGAAGATTTTCACTGTGTATCGGAGCCGAAGGATTTATATGACTATGTACGTTTGGAGGACATTGAAAGGTACGCAGAGGCAGCAGGCTTGGAACGAATCCAGATCATTTCTGCGGACGGACCGGCGAATTATATTCGTTCGGTTCTAAATCAAATGGATGAACAGGAGTTTGAGCTTTTTATGCAATATCATCTGTCTGTTTGCGAACGGCCGGATCTGATTGGGGCGGGAGCCCATACGGTTGATATTTTAAGGAAAAATAAGGAAACTTAAGACTATGAAACTTTATTTTGCCCCTATGGAGGGAATCACTGGATACCTATATCGAAATGTGGTCTGGAAACAATTTCCCGATGTGGACAAGCTGTATGCACCGTTTATCCAGCCAAACGAAAAGCATATCTTTGTGCCGAAGGAGAAACGGGATATATTGCCGGAAAATAATCAGGGAGTTCCTTTGGTTCCGCAGGTGCTAACCAGTAGTGCGGAAGGATTTATCCGGGCAGGAAAGGAACTGGAAGCATACGGGTACCGGGAAGTGAATCTGAATCTCGGCTGTCCTTCCGGTACGGTGGTTTCTAAGGGAAAGGGAGCCGGAATGTTAGCGGATATGGATAAACTGCGGCAATTTTTCGATACCGTTTTTTCGGTTGACTGGAAGGCAGAAATCAGTGTAAAGACCCGACTGGGTATGACGGAGAAAGATGATTTTCGGATGTTGTTTGATCTGTTTCGGGAATTCCCCATTTCAGAATTGATCATTCATCCCAGATACCAAAAGGATTTTTATAAAGGAGCTCCCCGGTTGGGACTGCTGGAAGAGGCTTTGATGAAAAATCAGAATGCAGATATTGAAAACCCTGACAGACACGCACTTTGCATATGCTATAATGGAAACATATTTACCAGAACGGACTATGACTGTCTCCTTAACCGAATGCAGGCTCCGGATATAGAAAGTGTGATGCTGGGCAGGGGATTATTGATGAATCCGGCACTGGCAAGAGAAATTCGTGGAGGTAGAGTACTTGTGAAAGAAGAATTAAGAACGCTTCATGATGCTTTATTTGACGGTTACCGGCAAGCGGATTTTGGGGAAACGAATACATTGTTTAAGATGAAAGAACTTTGGAATTACTGGGGGCTGCTGTTTGGTGAAAATGGCAGGGAGTTAAAAAAGGTTCGCAAGGCGAACCGTTTTGCAGAATATAAGACAGCGGTCGACTGTCTGTTTCAAATTGGAGAGCTAACGAAGGCTCCTGCTGGGTTATAGAAATCGACAGGCAGAAGCACCGTTTATTTTTGCAGTTCTTTTTCCGGCGCCTTTTCGGCATAGTGTTTGGAATTCAGTTGCCAGAACATTCGGATATACATAAGAAGGCTTCCCGTTAAACCGAGGGCTGCTATTATGATCAATACATTCACAACAGCTGAAGGTAAATGAGGAAAAAGAACCAGTACGATCAATATAACAAAGACAATAGTGGTACTTACTTTTCCATACCATTGAGCGGAATCCCATATTTTTTTATTTTTACGGAAGGTACCGTATAATGCCATTCCCATCATGCTTAATTCTTTTATAATAAGTAAGATCAGAATATATAGCATGGGTGGAATCCGCCAGCAAAGGCAAAAAGCGATCGTAATGTGGGTCAGCTTATCTGCGATCGGATCCAGTACCTTTCCCAAGCGGGAAATCATATTGTATTTACGGGCGATTTTTCCGTCAAACAGATCGGTTAAAGCCGATATGGCAAGGATAATCGCTGCCCGTAAAAGTTCCCATGTGGTATCCGCATGTAAGTAAAGTAGAACGAAAGCCGGAAGTAAGAAAATACGAAACAGGCTTAAAATGTTCGGAATCGTTATAATTTTGTTTTCATACGGTGATTCCACATGATTTTCGTTCATAGTAACCCTCTTTTATCTTATGCTTTTTTGTTGTATCTCATTTGTTGGGCTTTGATCAATTCCACATCGTCAAAATAATTGATCCGCATTGCCGCTTTTACTTCGGAAAGTGTCTGGGCGGCTTCCTTTCGTGCAGCGATACTGCCTTGACGGAGAATTTCATAGATGGCTGGAATATCCTTTTCCAGTTCTGCTCTCCGTTGACGAATCGGGGTAAGTTCTTTTTGTAATACGGCATCTAGGAATCGTTTTACCTTCATATCGCCCAGACCGCCCCTTTGGTAATGGGTCTTTAATGCATCCAGATTCTGATATTCCGGTAAAAGCTCCGCAAAGTGGGCATCAGTTGCAAAAGCATCCAGATAGGTAAAGACGGTATTTCCCTCCAGATTTCCCGGATCACTGACCTTGATGTGATTCGGGTCCGTATACATACTGAATACCTTTTGACGAACCGTTTCTTCATCGTCAGATAAATAGATGCAGTTTCCTAAGGATTTACTCATTTTTGCTTTACCGTCTGTACCGGGCAGCCGGGAGCAGACAGAGTTTTCCGGAATCAATGCCTCCGGTTCTACCAGTGTTTCTCCATATATGGAATTAAACTTCCGGACGATTTCTCTTGCCTGTTCCAGCATGGGAAGCTGGTCTTCACCTACCGGCACGGTAGTTGCCTTAAATGCAGTGATGTCTGAGGTCTGGCTGATTGGATAGGTAAAAAAACCGACCGGGATACTGGTTTCAAAATTCCGCTGCTGGATTTCAGATTTTACAGTGGGATTTCGCTGTAATCGGGATACGGTTACTAGATTCATATAGTAAAAGGTTAATTCCGTCAGCTCCGGAATTTGTGACTGGATAAATAAATGCGATTTATTCGGGTCTAAACCACAGGAAAGATAATCTAAAGCAACTTCAATGATATTTTCACGTACTTTGTCAGGATTATCTGCATTATCTGTCAACGCCTGTGCGTCTGCTATCATAATAAAGATTTTATCATATTGACCTGAATTTTGTAGTTCTACACGCCGCTTTAAAGAACCGACATAATGCCCTAGATGGAGCTTGCCTGTAGGACGGTCGCCGGTTAAAATGATTTTGCTCATAATGCTTCCCTTCTTGTCAAATTATCTAAAACGATTATAAAAGGTATCCTTTCCCCTGTCAAGGATTAGGACTGACAGTTATTCCCACTGGTCAGATGCTTTGTTGGCCGTTAAAATGAAAACTAGATAAAAAATTATTATATTTTTTAAAATTTTTCCTAAACAGGGGATAGACATTTTTTAGATTTGAATTTATACTGATTTATAAGAGATGAATGAAAAAGAATCTGACTCGATATAATATGCACAGTGGAGGAAAAAGCATGAGAAAGAAAAGCCATTGGCATTTAGCAGATTATCTGATGCGGGATAACGAACGTCCTGCAATAGAATTTATGTTTAAGGTAGGGAGTGTTGCACCGGACTTTATGCTCCGTTCTATGATTCGGGGACATAGCTATGACTCTACAACAAAGCGGGTTGAACGCCGGATTATGAAGCTGGAAGAAAAGGGACGCTGGAATTTGGTTTCTGCTTACCGTCTGGGATATGTAACCCATTATTTGGCGGATTATTTTACCGCTCCGCATAATCTTCATGGCGAATTCGGATTCCGGGCTCATTGTGTTTTTGAAAAACAGCAATTAAAGCAGCTTTGCAGTCGGTTAGACGGACAGTGGGAAGCTCCGATTCAATG
The DNA here is from genome assembly GCA_947589055.1 of uncultured Lachnospiraceae bacterium. Classification (GTDB taxonomy): domain Bacteria; phylum Bacillota; class Clostridia; order Lachnospirales; family Lachnospiraceae; genus CAG-632. The sequence goes on from CANPZL010000017.1 coordinate 33,679, forward strand.
TGAAAATCAGAAAGATGTGATGGATTATTTACAGGTGCTGCATGAGGAGTATTTGCAGCAAAATCCGGAGGTGGAAACAGATTGCAGTTATATCGTAAATGTTACGGAACAGGTGTCCTATCAGATGTTTTCGTTATTCAATGCCCGGCAGCAGCAGGCAGGATACGGGCAGCGGAAATGGTATCAAATGATGAAACGAAATGCAATAATGTAAAAAAATATTTACAAATATATAATGAATGTGTATAATAGGCTTACATGGAATTGATTCCAAAGTTTTGGAATTGTCGTGTAAGCTTTTATTATCGCTTTTTTCAATGATAGTGAATTTCCCCTTATTTTATGTTTTAACAAAATAAATATCAAAGATCAAAGAGTATCTATAGATGATTCTGTTTAGTTTCTATTCGGGATTCCCGAACATTTCACAAACGAACTGATAATAAAGCTCCGACAATCTGAGGAGATGATGCATATGGCGTAAGCGGATACAAAAAATGAAATGTAAGTATAATGACAGGAAAGGAATGAAAAACAAATGAAACGAATAGGATTTATGAAATGGTGGCTTCTTTGTATCACTATGCTTGTGACGATCTTAACCGCATGGAAGACTTCTTCTATGGCCTGGGGTATGGAACCGATTCGGACAGCCGCCAATGGTTCTTTGCGAGTGGCGGATGGAAATCGGGTTTCCTGCTTAAATGTATGGTCTGCTTCCGGTTCTCCATCCTCTTCACCTATGACAATATACTATGATCAATCGGATGCGGGTCTTTCGGCCCCACAGATTATTTATCTGCGGGACGAAAATGTAAACTCGGTTTTTTGTATTCAATATGGGTCTGCCTTGTCTTCCGGAAATGTGATTACGGTATGTGGGGAAGGCGAATATCAAAAATTGAATCCACAGCAAAAGGAAGCGATTTCACAGGTGCTTGGCTGCGCTTCTATGGTCACAGCACCCAGAGATGCCAACGGCGGTTATAATGAAGTAAATACCGGAAGTTGTACATTCCAAAATTTTCAGACATATAATGCAACGCAGCTTATGCTATGGTATTATATTGATGTTTATTCCGGACGGCCCGGCTCCGGAAACACCGGCGGTATCACCTGGGAAGGTGTTGTTCGTACCTGTGCGGCCGGCTGGGGAAATCTAAGTGAGTGCCAGCGCATTAAAGAAACGGTTGATCATATGAAAGACATACCCGGTTTTTCCGTTCGGGAGACAGCACAGATTAAACCGGTCACACTGCATTATGATCCGGCGGACAGACGGTATGAAGCATTTGTAACGGATTCCGCACAGGTACTGTCCCAGTATGCCATACTTGGCGGAGAAGGATTGAAAATTATCCGTTGTCAGGAAAACGGAATGGCTGATGAGACCGGTAATTCCCTGCTTATCTATCGGGAAACTGCATTAAAGCATGGTGAGGCTCCGATTACGCTGACCTTTCATAAGGAAGGAGAAGGCGGAACACTTATCTATTTGAAGAATCAAAGTGAACCACAGGATCTGATCTGTATTTCCGGAAAAACCGGGTTTGCAGTTGACAGCTATATGGCAGTGGACACTACCCATACTCGTGTTGAGATTGAAAAGCTGGATGCAGAAACCGGGAAGCCGCTAGAAGGCGTATCCCTTCAGTTATGGAAGGGAGAGGAGCTGGTTACGCAGTGGGTTACCGGAACCGAACCGTATCTTCTTTATGATCTGGACATCGGCAGCATCTATTGTCTGCGGGAGATAGCACCCTTGGACGGATATGCTGGCATGGAGGAACATTCATTTCTGCTTACGCAGGATGGGGAAAGCAAGCGTATTACGCTGTATAACCAAAAGACCGCAGTGGACATCAGCAAACAGGATCTGACCGGAACGCAGGAATTGCCGGGAGCAAGGTTGGAGTTGTATGAAGGAGAAACCCGAATTGAAACATGGGTATCAGGTGATAAACCGCATCGGATCTATGGATTGACAGTCGGAAAAGCATACACATTGCGGGAGACACTGGCGCCAAAAGGTTATGCAGCAGCGGAGGAAATCACGTTTACCGTAACGGATACCGATGAGGTTCAAAGAATCGTGATGAAGGATCATAGGATTCAGGGAAGACTTCATATCATGAAACGAGATGAACAGGGAAAGGGGCTGAAAGGAGCCGAATTTTACCTGTATCAAAGATCATATATTCCGGAAGAAAAACAGGAGGAAGTTGAAGCAGAGCCTTTAAAATCAGATCTCGGAAAGAAACAAGAGGAAACGGATAAATGGATTGCCTCCTATACGACGGATGAAAACGGAGAAATCTGGATCGAAGATTTGGAATATGGCGCTTATTATCTTGTTGAATATAAGGCGCCAAAAGGATATATCTGCTCCGAAGAAATCTATGAATTTCAGATAGAAACGGATGGGGAACAATGTGAGATCGTACTGGAAAATAAGCCGGAAACACCCAAGACGGAGACGGAACAGCCGACATCGGAAGCTGTAACAAAAGCCCCGGAACTGGTTGCCGGAGTTAGTATGTGGAAGGAGGAAACACCGCAGACAGGCGATTCTGCAACCCCGTTTCTAGCGTTTGCGTTTATGATGGGAGCTGTTATTGTTAGTTTTTATTTCAGTAAACAAAAAAAGTAAACAATAATTCCGATAGGAAAGCTCTGGCAATACTTGACAGAATTTAGCAAGGCATGATAGCATTCACACAGTTAGTAAATTTCGGAAACAGAAAGGAAGCAAGCTCATGATAATGAAAATAATAGGCGGATTTCTGATGGCATTGGCGGACAGCGTGCCCGGTGTGTCTGGTGGAACGGTTGCATTTATTTTAGGCTTATATGATGATTTTATTACCTCGTTAAATAACATTATCAGTCGGGATAAGGAAAAACGGAAAAAGGCACTGTTCTTTTTGATGAAACTAGGCATTGGCTGGGTAGTCGGTATGGCTTCCGCCGCTATCGTGATTACCAGTCTGTTTGAACGATATATTTATCAGATCAGTTCCCTGTTTATAGGGTTTATCTTGTTTGCCATTCCGATAATTATCATGGAAGAAAAAGAATCCTTTCAAGGAAACTACAAGAATATTATCTTTACAATTCTGGGAATCGTATTAGTAGTCGGTATCACGTATTTTTCTAAACATGCATTTTTGCAGGGTGCTGTCGATCTTAGAGTGTCAGAGCTTCATATCGGGTTATGTATCTATTTGTTTGTTGCCGCCATGTGTGCTATTTCCGCTATGGTGCTTCCGGGGATTTCCGGTTCGACGTTAATGCTGGTATTCGGAATTTATCAGGCGATCATGCTTGCAATCAAAGGATTTTTAACGTTGGATTTTTCTTATATCCCTGCACTGCTTATATTTGGCTTCGGTGTTTTGACCGGTATTTTCACGATCGTGAAGGCGTTGCGTTATGGATTGGAAAAACGGCGAAGTGCTATGATGTATTTTATTATAGGCATGATGCTGGGTTCTTTTTATGCGATTATCATGGGACCTACCGCTATCAGTACGCCGGTGGCACCGTTATCATTGCATAGCTTTAGCATTGTATTTTTCTTGTTAGGTGGTATTATTATACTTGGATTACAGGCCTTGAAGCGTGTGTTTGAAAAAAAGGAAGCGGAAAATAACCAGTAAGTGGAATGGAATAATAGCAGGAGCAGAGTGAGGAGGTAAGATCATATGACGATTACCGATGAAACGATCGAGTATGTGGGAATTCTGGCAAAGCTGGAGCTGTCCCCAAAGGAAAAGGAACAGGCAAAAACAGATATGAGTGAGATGCTGGAATATGTCGGAAAGCTGAATGAATTGGATACGGACGGGGTGGAACCGTTAAGCCATACCTTTGATGTGCATAATGTTTTTCGTGAGGATATTGTTACAAACGGAGATGACCGGGAAAATATGATACGAAATGCACCGGAACAAAAGGACGGTTGTTATAAAGTACCAAAGACATTCGATTAAGGAGGGCCTGAAGATGGATGTAATGCGTTTAACAGCGGTAGAGCTTGGAAGGAAGATCGCCTCCGGTGAAGTGTCATCTGTGGAAGTGACACAGGCAGCTTTGGATCGGATCGAACAGCTGGAACAGGACTATAATTGTTTTGTTACAGTAGAAAAGGAACAGGCACTTGCACAGGCAGAGGCAGTGCAGAAAAGAATACAGGCAGGAGAGACGATCAGCCCGTTGGCAGGTGTTCCGGTTGCCATAAAAGATAATATGTGTATCCGTGGAGGACTTACTACCTGTAGCTCTAAGATCCTTAGTAATTTTAGACCGGCTTATACGGCAGAAGCGGTAGTGCAGCTGCAAAAGGCAGGTGCGGTTATAATCGGAAAAACGAATATGGACGAGTTTGCCATGGGTTCAACAACAGAAACTTCATATTATGGTGAAACGAAAAATCCGTGGGATATTACCCGTGTGCCGGGCGGTTCGTCCGGCGGTTCCGCAGCAGCAGTCGCTGCGGAGGAGGTACCATACGCATTAGGTTCTGATACCGGTGGTTCGATCCGGCAGCCGGCAGCATTCTGTGGCGTGACCGGGATTAAACCGACTTATGGAAGGGTATCCCGGTACGGACTGATTGCCTATGGTTCGTCTCTGGATCAGATCGGCCCCTTGGCAAAGGATGTAACGGATTGTGCTACCATACTGGAGTTGATCAGTACGCATGATAAAAAAGATTCCACGTCGGTAAATCGTGAGGATCGAGACTTTACAGCAGCCTTGATAGATGATGTCAAAGGAATGCGGATAGGAATTCCCAGAGATTATTTTGGCGAAGGAATCGAAGCGGATGTAAAGGAAAAGGTACTTGCGGCGGCTAGAGTCTTGGAAGAAAAAGGCGCAGTTGTAGAGGAATTTGATCTGAGTCTGGTGGAATACGCAATCCCGGCATATTATATCATTGCCTCTGCGGAGGCAAGCTCCAATCTGGAACGGTTTGACGGTGTAAAGTACGGATACCGAACCGAGGAATATACAGATTTGCACAATATGTATAAAAAGACCCGGTCCGAAGGATTCGGACCGGAAGTAAAGCGAAGGATCATGTTGGGCTCCTTTGTGTTAAGCTCCGGTTATTATGATGCTTATTATATGAAGGCACTCCGTACAAAGGCGTTGATCAAGCAGGCATTTGATAAGGCATTTGAAAAATATGATATTCTTTTGGGACCGGTTGCACCCACTACCGCTTTAAAGCTGGGTGAAAGTTTATCCGATCCGTTGAAGATGTATTTGGGAGATATTTATACGGTTTCTGTCAATCTGGCGGGATTGCCGGGAATCTCTCTTCCCTGCGGTTATGATAAGCATGGGTTGCCGATTGGAATGCAGATATTGGCGAAGGCATTTGATGAACAAACGATGATTCGTGCCGCTTATGCATTTGAACAGTCTGGAAGTTATAAGCGTCCGACGACATTAACGGAAAGGGGGCTGTAATATGAGTAAAGCATACGAAACGGTAATCGGTTTGGAGGTACATGTGGAGCTGGCAACCAAAACAAAGATTTTTTGCGGTTGTAGTACAGCCTTTGGCGGTGCACCCAATACGCATACCTGTCCGGTCTGTACCGGAATGCCGGGTTCCCTTCCGGTATTGAATAAGGCTGTCGTTGAGAAAGCGATAGCGGTGGGACTTGCAACGAACTGTGATATTACCAGAAACTGTAAATTTGACCGGAAAAATTATTTTTATCCGGATAATCCGCAAAATTATCAGATTTCTCAGTTGTATTATCCGATTTGCAGAAACGGAAAAGTGACGATCGAGGTGAACGGAACCACAAAGGACATTGGCATTCACGAGATTCATATGGAGGAAGATGCGGGGAAATTGGTGCATGATCCCTATGATGATGCTTCGTTAGTGGATTTTAACCGTTCCGGCGTTCCTCTGATCGAAATTGTGTCAGAACCGGATATGCGTTCCGCAGAGGAGGTAATCGCTTATTTGGATAAGCTTCGTTTGATTATCCAATATCTGGGAGCTTCTGATTGTAAGCTGAACGAAGGCTCTATGCGGGCGGATGTTAATCTTTCTGTGCGGGAGGCCGGAACAGAGCAGTTTGGAACCCGTACCGAGATGAAAAATCTGAATTCTTTTAAGGCGATCGCACGGGCTATTGAGAATGAACGGGAACGACAGATCGATCTTTTAGAAGAAGGCAGGGAAGTGATTCAGGAAACCCGGCGTTGGGATGATACAAAAGGATATTCCTATGCAATGCGTTCCAAAGAAGATGCCCAAGATTATCGTTATTTTCCGGATCCGGATCTGGTGCCGATTATGATCGACGATGAATGGCTGGAAGAGATTCGGAGCAAGCAGCCGGAACTGCGGTCGGAAAAACAAGAGCGGTATAAACGGGAATATGATATTCCGGAATATGATATTGATATTTTGACTTCTTCAAAGCGTATGGCTGATCTTTTTGAGGAAACCATTGCCTTAGGAGCCGCACCGAAAAAGGTATCGAACTGGTTGATGGTAGAGACCATGCGTCTTTTAAAGGAGCATGAGATGGAGGCGGATGCGCTTACATTTTCCGCTGGTAATCTGGCAAAGCTGATCCGGCTTGTGGAAGCAAGGGCGATAAACGGTACGGTGGCAAAAGAGGTGTTTGAGAAGATTTTTGAGTCGGATATTGATCCGGAGCAGTATGTGGAGGAGCATGGATTAAAAACCGTAAATGATGAAGGTGCGTTACGAAAGACAGTAGAAGAGGTCATTGCGGCGAATCCACAGTCGGTGGAGGACTACCGGAACGGAAAAGAAAAAGCAATCGGCTTTCTGGTGGGGCAGACAATGAAAGCAATGAAAGGAAAAGCAGATCCGGCAATGGTAAACCAGCTGTTAAAGGAGCTTCTGTAACCAAACGGATGCGAAAGAGAAAGAGGTTACTAAAGAACTGCATAATGGGAAGCATAATCATGCTGCTGGTGTTAAATAGCTGCGCCAGAGAGGAGGAGCCGGCTGTAGCTGCTCCGGAGCATATACAGATGCTGGAACTCACCGACGACAGGATAGAACCGAACGAGACGCAACTATTAGAGGGCTATCTGGATACGTTGTCCCTGGAGGAAAAAATAGGGCAGTTATTTTATGTAACACTGGGAAATCTGGAATATCCGGAGCTTGAAACGGATAATCAGGCGAAGGCCTTGTCAGAGGAAGCGATCAATACGCTCCGGCAATACAAGCCCGGAGGAGTAATCCTGATGGGCGGAAATGTGGAATCGGATCAACAGCTCAGAGAATTGACGACTTCATTACAGTCTAACAGTGAGATACCGTTGTTTATAGGTGTAGATGAAGAAGGAGGCATGGTTAGCCGGTTAGGGAATGCCCCCGGTGTCACGCTGGAAAACGTAGGAAGCATGCAGGCTGTAGGGAATACCGGCGCTTCAGAGAATGCTTATGACATTGGCAATAAGTTGGGAAAAGGCCTGAATACATTGGGATTTAATATGGATTTTGCACCGGTGGCGGATGTATTGACCAATCCGTACAATTATGAGATCGGTTCCCGTTCCTTCGGTTCAAATGCGTCGTTGGTTGCGGAAATGACCGCCTGCGAGATACAGGGACTACAGGAAAACGGTGTGAGTGCTGTTACGAAGCATTTTCCGGGACATGGCGGTGTCATCGGTAACAGTCATACCAGTCTGCAATACGTAGATACCTCGATTGAAACTTTGCAACAGGTTGCGCTTATCCCTTTTGAAGCGGCGATTGCGGCGGATACAGATGTGATTTTGGTTTCACACCTTGTTTTAACTGAAGTTGATCCGGCGGCTCCGTCTTCCCTGTCCGACAGCGTTGTTACTGGCTTGTTGCGGGAAGGTCTTGGATATGAAGGGCTGGTCATCACGGATTCTTTTCAAATGGCCTCCATCACAGATACCTATACGCAGGAAGAGGCCGCAGTTTATGCCATTCAGGCAGGCTGTGATATGATTTTGATGCCAATGGAATATATGGCTTGTTATCAGGCGTTGATAAAAGCAGTTCAGGACGGACAACTGACAGAGGAACAGATAGATGCCGCCTGTATGCGAGTGCTGCGAACAAAAATAAAACGGGGCATCTTAAGTCTTTCTTAGACAGATGCTCCGTCTTTTGATCGGAGTGGATTTATTCCTGTTCTATATCTTCTTCGTACTGCTCAAAGAGATAGTCGTAAATACTTGCCAGCCCGACGAATTCACAGCCATATAGATAAGAATCATTTTCTAAAATTTCTGTACGGATGATTTTCACCACATATTTTAATTTGTCCTCACGACCAGAAAAGGTAATGGTTGCATTGAAATAATATCCCAGTGGGATCTTTATGTTCGAGGTAAATCCAATACCGGATTTTGATATGTTAAAAACTTTGAATTCGGCATTCCCGATTTCTATGGTCTCGGTTTGATTAAACAACGAGGATACTTCAAGAGTCAGTTGAATCGGCAGTCGTTTATATTTTCTTTTTTCAGGCATGGATAAGCTCCTTTCGTTGACAGTTTTCCTAATTATAACAAATAAGATACAGATATGCTAGGACAAAATGGAGATTATCGTTAGAATCATGAATCTACCATTGACAGCGTTCCGGAAAAAGAACATAATGTTACATGGAATAAATAACGGTAATTTTGTCAAGCAAGGCGGCAGGAAAATTATAGTCTGGGTTTTTCAGATTGGATGGACGAAGGAAGAAATGGCAAGGAGAATAGAAATGACCGGACAGATTATGGATCATGAATATGATGTAGAACCACTTCACGAGGAATGCGGTGTTTTCGGGGCTTATGATTTTGATGGCGGAGATGTGGCTCCCTCTGTTTATTATGGATTATTTGCATTACAGCATAGAGGACAGGAAAGCTGCGGGATAGCGGTATCCGATACGGAAGGGCCTAAGGGAAAGGTACTTTCGTATAAGGGCATGGGACTGGTAAATGAGGTGTTTGACCCGGAGAATCTGGAAAAACTAGAGGGAAATATCGGTGTCGGACATGTCCGGTATTCTACAGCGGGAGCCAGTACCAGAGAAAATGCCCAACCGCTGGTCTTAAACTATGTGAAAGGAACCCTTGCATTGGCGCATAATGGGAATTTGACAAATGCCATTAAGCTGCGTGAGGAATTAGAATATACGGGTGCGATCTTTCAGACTACCATAGATTCCGAAGTGATCGCCTACCATATTGCCAGAGAGCGCTTAAAGACCAATACGGTAGAGGAAGCGGTAGCCTATGCCATGCAAAAGCTGGAAGGGGCTTATTCTTTGGTAATTATGAGCCCGCGAAAGTTAATCGGCGTCAGAGATCCGTTTGGTTTCCGACCGCTTTGTATAGGAAAACGGGAGAATACATATTTTCTGGCATCGGAAAGCTGTGCCTTGGATACTGTAGGAGCAGAGTTCGTACGAGATGTAGAACCGGGAGAGATTGTAACGATTTCACCGGAGAGCGGAATTCAGTCTTATCGGGAACTATGTCAGAAAAAGCAGGCAAGATGTATTTTTGAATATATTTATTTTGCCAGACCGGACAGCCATATGGATCAGATGAGCGTATACGAGTCCCGTATCATTGCAGGCCGGTGTCTGGCGAAGGATCATCCGGTGGAAGCAGATTTGGTAGTAGGCGTGCCGGAATCCGGTAATGCGGCGGCCTTAGGGTATTCCATGGAATCCGGAATCCCATATGGCACAGCCTTTATTAAAAATACCTATGTGGGACGTACCTTTATCAAGCCGAAG
>CANPZL010000018.1 GCA_947589055.1 uncultured Lachnospiraceae bacterium
CTTGTTCACGGCCGCCGTATGATCCGGCATGGGGGCTTCCAATTCCACCGTTGCTTTTCCAACCGCTGTATGCTTCATTCTTCCGTCCAGCCCGATTCGTTCGCAAAGTCCTTTTGCCAGAACCTGTTCGGAAGCGGAATCGATCAGTTGATATTTTAACGATGAGCTGCCGCAGTTAATTACTAAAATATTCATACTTTTTCCTCCGATTTTCATGCATGGAATAAAATCATAGAGCCATGCAATACATTTGGTATCACATGGCTGTTATGTATCTGCTGTCTATTGTAACTGCTGTGCCTGTGCCTGCACCGCCGTGATCGCGATCACACCGACAATATCGTCGGCGCAACAGCCTCTGGATAGATCATTGACCGGCTTTGCGATCCCCTGCGTGATCGGACCATATGCCTCCGCTTTTGCAAGACGCTGTACCAGTTTATAACCGATGTTACCGGCATCCAGATCCGGAAAGACCAAGACGTTTGCCTTTCCTGCCACATCACTGTCCGGCGCCTTAGAGCGTGCGATTTCCGGTACGATTGCCGCATCGGACTGAAGCTCCCCGTCAACTTTAAGTTTCGGATCTAGTTCCCTTGCCAGCCGGGTCGCTTCGATCATTTTATCAACATCCGGGTGCTTAGCGCTGCCCTTCGTAGAATGAGAAAGCATCGCAACGATCGGTTCCTTTTCCACCAGCAGCCGGAAAGACTGTGCGGAGCTTTCCGCAATATAGGCTATCTCTTCAGCGTTCGGGGATTGGTTCAAACCGGCGTCTGAAAAGATAAAGGTCCCGTCTGCTCCCATATCACAGTTTGGAACCACAACCAGAAAAAAAGCGGATACCAGCTTGATATTCGGAGCTGTTTTTAAGGTCTGTAACGCCGCCCGCAGTACATTGGCGGAAGAATTGATCGCTCCTGCCACCATTCCGTCCGCATCATTTGCCTTTACCATGATACAACCCAAAAACAATGGATTGGTCAGTAAGATTTCTCTGGCTTCTTCAACGGTCATGCCCTTGCTTCTTCGTATTTCCGCCAGAAGTCTTGCATATTCTTCCAGTTTATCGCATGTATGCGGATCGACAAAAGATGCCTTGCTTAGATCCAGTCCTTCAGCGGTATTCAATATATCCTTCTTATTTCCGATCAAAATGATATTTGCAATGTCTTCTTCCAAAACCTTATGAGCGGCAATCACCGTTCTTCTGTCGCTTGTCTCAGGCAGAACAATGGTCATCTTCTTTTGTTTCGCCCGTTCTTTAATCCTGTCAATGAACCCCACTTTTTTGTCTCCTTTCCACTTCTCCATTAAGGCTATTATAACAATTCTGGGAATTGTATACAATACGCAAACTGGAAAATAATTGTCTTTTTCTGAAAACAATCATTCTTCGGTTACATCCGGGCCATCTACCTTGATCTGCCCTCTTCCATGCTCCTTTGCATAATACATGGACCAATCCGCACGCTTGATCAGGGAATTCACATCCTGACAGATTTCCGGATAGGAAGAAACTCCGATACTGACATTCATGGTAACCACATGCCCATAGGCATGAACCGTAGTCGCAGCAATATCCTTATGCAGAGCTTCAATGATAGGCATGGCCTGCGTAAGCCCCATATCAGGGAGAGCAAGGACGAATTCCTCCCCGCCATACCGACAGATAAACCCAAGCTCCGGTTCTTCAATATGCCGGAAAGCGATATGTGCAATTTCCTTGATTACTTCGTCCCCTACCAGATGTCCATACGTATCGTTGATCCGTTTGAACTTATCAATATCGAACAAAGCTACCGTCAATGCTTCCTGATTGCTCACCGTTTGTTTCATCTGTTCGGCAAACAGCTTGTTAAAATGCGTCCGGTTATGAATGCCGGTAAGTCCGTCGGTCTGTGCAATATGACGCATCTGGTTATACAGCTTGATATTATGGATCGCCAGATCAAACTGGGGTACGATAATATCGTAAAATGTAATGTAGCTGTCAAACACATTGGGCATCAGAGAACCGCTTACAAGAATGCCGTATTTCTCGCCGTCCAGTACCAGAGGCAGTACCAGCAGCGTGGCAAGCTTTGTCCGGCTGAGAGAAGGGAACAAGCCCGGCGGGAATGCATTGAGGACCAGACGCTTATCCTCCCGATCCGGTGCCTGTGCAAACAGATACGCCATCTCCTCCACCTCGGTCAGTTCCGGTACGCTTACGCATTTACACCGGGAAACCGGCTTTTTATTATAGTACACGTCCTTCTTGATATAGATTCCGCAAAAATCAATACCTCGTACACGGATCACCACATCTGCAAGATAGTCCATAATTTCAGTAATATCAACGGAAAAGGAGCGGTTTACATATTTTAATATATCCGCCTGTACCGCAAGCTCCGTATTCGACTGCTGCACTTCCTTGTTCATCTGTGCCAGCCGGATCCGCTGCATATTTAACTCGTCATTTACCTTTTCCAAGCGGGTTTGGGTATCCTTTAATTCTGAATTATTGTCTTCCATGTTATCAATCTCAGACATAAGGGAATGTATCTGTTGTATGAAATCCCGTTCATTGATATAAAATAAATGGATAACTACCACATCAAACACGCACAGCATCAGGTAGGCAAGCAAAAGGAAGAATCCGGCGCCTTCCACACCATACATACAAAAATACATAGTCTGACAAATCACCAACGGAGCCGCTAAAAAGACAAATATCTTAACATTGTTCAAATCATCGGATATGTTATTGTAATAAGAAAATTCAAACATGAATACCAGAAGCAGCGCTCCGATTCCAAGAACCAGATAGGTATTCTGATTATGGACCATATAAAGCATAACGAGATAAAAAAAATATTGAACGTAAGTAAAAATCTTTAAGATCAACATTCGATTCCAGAATGCCTGCTTGGTAAATATCGTCTCTGCGATTCCCAACAGTAAAGTACCCGCTATTGCCCAGATATAGAGAAAGGTAGTCTTCCTCGGTTCCCAACAATATAAGGCAAAAATGAATACCGCCAGAAGGCCATATAAGATCCGATGAAATTTCAGCTGAGCATAGTGATGCTCGATAAGCTTTTCATCCAGCATATATTACTTCCTCCAAAATATCTTAATATCGTCTCCGTTTTTCAATTCGTCAAAATGCTCGGCCTTTTTATCGTTCAACAGCATCACCAGCTCCGTTCCCTGTACCTTAGAGGTATCAAAATGCATTTGGTCAAACATCTCCACAAACACATACCGATCCTTGCCGGACAAGGTATAGCTCTGTCCGTTTGCTGTCACCGTTATTGTCTTTGTTTCCGGTCCGTCATGTTGATGCCGGGGTTCCTCTTTCAGTTCCTCCTCTTCCTCTATGGCCGGCTCCAGATCCTGATAAGCGACCTGCTCGGACCAGCTCACTTTAAAGTTTTCGTAGATCCTTGTTTCCGGCGTTCCCGGTTCCTGATTGACCAGGATTTTTCCTTCCGGTGCTACATCAAGGAAGGTAAGAAGCTGTTCTAAGGTATAATAATTCAAAATCTCAATGGTATCCTGATTCTGAATCTGATAATATTCGGATTCCAGTTTCTTATTGACGCTGGCGAATTTCGGGCAGGCCACATCCGTATCGTTGATCCGGAATGTAATGGTGTTCGTAAACTCCGGAATCTGTCCCAGCGTGAGCGTCGCATCTTCCCCCACCGTCGATTCCCGTATCACGATCTGATCGTTCGCTTCAATGGAAGTATTGATCGAGGCTTCATGCTGATTCACGGTAATCGTCGCTGCTTCTCCCTGCCTGCCTCGTAAAAACCGTTTTTTGCCATCTACCGTATAATGCAGATCCTTTCCCCGCTGCGGGAAGATAACTTCTCGTTTTAATCCTAGCTGCATGGCGGCGTCAAATACAGTCAAATGGTCATTATTATAGAGTTTTACCCGCTCCCCGTTTACCAGAACATAGATAAAATGATTCTTCTGATCATAATAATTCAAACAGATACCGATTGGCGTAACCAGCATCGGATCTTTTTTAATATCCGGAATATGCATATGGATTTCTTGCATCACCTCTTCTCCCCGCAGGGCTACCCGTTCTGCCGGAAGCTTTAAATGCCTGGCGAGTGCGTCTGTAAAACCCGGCAGCTTGCCGCCGCCGCCGACAACAAACACGGCGCTTACCGACCTTCCGCCGTTTAATTCAAGGATCTTTTCCGCCACGCTTTTTGTAATCGCATCAACGACATCCGCTACTAACTGATACACCTCTGCCGGAGTGATCTTATGGGAAATTCCCATAATATCCTTATAGGTCATGGATTTTCTTCTGGGGGAAATCATCTTAATCTTTTCTGCCGTATTAAAATCCACCAGATAGGCCTTTACGATCCGGTCTGTGATTTCATCACCGGCAGAGGGAATCATTCCATAACCGATGATACTTCCGTCCTTTGTCACGCATATATCGGAGGTTCCCGCCCCTACATCCACCAGACAGATATTTAAGAGCCGGTAGTTTTGAGGGATCGCAACGTGCATGGCGGCAATCGGCTCCAAAGTCAGATTGGATACCGTAAGACCAGCCTGCTCCACCGCCGCATACAGCCCGTCAACCACTTCCTCCGGAAGAAAGGTCGCAAGCACGTCTCCAGCGATCTTACGGGCCTTATGTCCTTCCAGATTCGTGATCTCATAATCGTTTAAGTAATACTTGATCACCGTATAGCCTACGCAATAAAACTTTTCTTCCGCTCCCAGTTCCTCTACAATCTGTTCATGAGCCTTTTCCACCCCCAGCATCTCAAGGGAATGGATATATTCCAAGTTCACGGTTGTCTGCTCATGGAATTCATATTCCGCATGTCCAACCGCAGTCTTTAACACCCGCCCGGCGGCGGCAATACAGACTTCCGGCAGCGTCCTTCCAAGCTGTTCCTCCAGCATGGACCGTACATAGCGGATTTCCTCCGCTACGGTTCCTATATCATGAATCTGCCCGTCCTGCATCGCTCTTGTTTCATGCAGCTTCACACACTGGGCAACCACATGAAAGCCGGTTGTCTCCTGATACCCGACTGTCCCCACTATACTTCTCGTACCAATATCCAAGCCAAATACCAAAGGCTGTGGATACTTCGTCAATGCTGCCATACCATTCCTGAACCTTTCTGTTATGTAACTTTTCCTATGATTTTCTAACAAAGATTAAAGTTAATTCTAGCACACAATCATAGGTTCATCAAGAATTCTTCCACTTGTTTTTTTGCATTCTCAAGGTTTCCGTCATTCACCAGAATCCGATCACAATGCCTGCGGTAATATGTATCTGTAGATTGACTGTTTACGATCTGCATACATTTTTCCCGGCTGTATCCCCGGCTTTCCATCAAGCGTGCGATCCGTACCTCTTCCGGTGAATAGACATACCAAAGCTCATCACAGATTTCTCGATAACCGTCCTCGATCAAAAGCGCCGCTTCCAAAACATAGAGCGTAATGTTCCCCTCTTGTCTGCATCTTTGTATATCGGACCGGATATATGCCTTTACCGCCGGATGGACGATTGCGTTCAGTTTTTCCCGCATTTGCGGCTGGCGGAATATCAAATCCGCCATTTTCTGCCGATGAATCCGGTCATCATCATCAAGTATGTCTGCCGGAAATGCATTTCGGATAGCAAGATAGACCGGTCCTCCCGGCTCCATCAAGGTATGTGCCACCCGATCTGCTTCTATGCAGTACCCGTTATGTTTTTCTTCCAGATAAGACAGTATCCTGCTCTTACCGGCACCGATCCCGCCTGTGATCCCTATGATTTTCATATTTTTATTTCCTATTCCGCCGCCGCTTCGCTCTGCGGCCTTTGTTCACCCTATTTTGCATCATACCAGTTATCTGCCACATGAATGTCAATATCCAAAGGAACCGAGAGCTGTGCCGCCTGTTCCATTTCTTCATGGAGTATCCGCACTACGGATTCGACTTCCTCCTGTTTGGTTTCAATCAGCAGTTCATCATGAATCTGCAAGATCAGGCGGGATTCCAGATCATTTTCCCGTAACGCTTTTCGCACCCGATTCATGGCGATCTTGATAATATCAGCCGCAGTCCCCTGTATGGGAGAATTCATTGCGATCCGTTCTCCAAAATTCCGCTGCATAAAATTACTGGAACTGATTTCCGGTACAGGACGAATCCGATGATACATGGTTTCTACTATACCTGTTTTTTTAGCAAGCTCTACCTGATGATCCAAAAAGGATTTGATTCTCGGATACGTTTCAAAATAACGGTCAATATATTCGCCTGCTTCCGCTCTGGATATACCAAGATCCTGACTTAACCCATAGGCACTGATTCCATATATGATGCCGAAGTTTACAGCCTTTGCATTCCTCCGTTGTAAGGAAGTCACCTCGTCAATCGGTACGCCAAACACCTCCGAGGCAGTTGTCGCATGAATATCCCGATCATGTTGGAACGCACTGATCAAAACCTCATCCTGCGACAGATGTGCCAATACCCGAAGCTCGATTTGGGAATAATCGGCGTCAACAAATACCCAGCCGTCCCTTGGAACAAATACCTTACGGATCATTCGTCCCAATGGCATACGGATCGGTATATTCTGAAGATTCGGTTCCGTACTGCTGATCCTTCCGGTAGCGGTAATGGTCTGATGGAATTTTCCATGTATCCGCTCGTCTGTCTGAATATATCCCGCCAACCCGTCTGCATAGGTGGACTTTAACTTTGTAAGCTGGCGATATTCCAATATCTCATCAATGATCGGATGCTCTTCACGGATTTTTTCTAACACTTCCACACTGGTAGAATATCCGGTCTTTGTCTTTTTTCCGCCCGGCAGCTTCATATGCTCGAACAAAACCTCTCCCAGTTGTTTTGGCGATTGGATATTAAAGGTCTTTCCCGCCAGTTCCTGAATCGAAGTCTCTAATTCCTGTATACGTGCAACCAGCTGATTTCCATATTCAGCCAAAGCCTCCTTCTTCACCCGGATGCCATACCGTTCCATATCATACAGGGCGTATAATGCCGGACATTCCACGTCCCAGTACAGTTCAAGCATATGCTTTTCCTCTAACAACTGTTCCAGCCTGTTTCCAGACGCATAGGCTACACAGACCTCATAGCCAAGCATCTCCTGTACCCTCTCATCCTCCAACGTCATAGGGGTAAGCTCTGTCTTACCTATAAGCTCTTTTCGGGAAGGAACGGTAAGCTCCAAAATATCCCGTGCAATATCATCGTACAGATAACTGTCCTTTAAGGGATTTAAAAGATAACAGGCCAGAGAAAGATCCAATACCTTTCCGTCCCATATCCGTTCATGCAGAAGATGCAGCTGGTGCTTCCAGCCAATGGTATAGATCTTGTGTTCTCCTTGAAACAGGCGGGCGATCCGGTCGCACAGATACGCCTCCGTAAGGAAACCGGACACTGGAATGCAAACCCCTTTATATGCTTCAAGACAGAAACAAAGCCCCAGCAGTCCCTGTTCACCGGATATGCATTGCAGGGCAAAGGAATCCGTCTGTTCTAATCTTGAAAACCATTTCTCTGCGTCTGTCAATTCTTCACACAAACTTAGCTTTACCGAAAACGCCGCCGCCTGCATCGGCTGTGGAAACCGATTCAAAATACTTTTTAATTCCAGACGTTTCAGGATTTCGTAAGAATCCGGATTAAACAACTCCTGAAGCCGCATGGTTTCCAGATCCTGCTCAATCGGGCAATCCAGCTTGATCGTTGCCAGTTCTTTGCTAAGCAGTGCCTGTTCATAATAGGCTTCCAGATTTTTCCCGGCTTTTTCCGGCTTTATATCCATACGATGATCGTATGCATTTTCAATCGTCTTATACTCTGCTATAATCTTCGTAGCAGTTTTCTCTCCGATTCCCGGCACTCCGGGTATGTTATCGGAAGCATCTCCCATAAGCCCCTTTAAGTCAATAAATTCAGTTGGCGTGACCTGATACCGTTCCAGCACATCCTTTGCATAATAGTCCTCAACCGTAGTTCCGGATGGCTTTGTTTTGGGAATCCGAACCTGAATCGCATCTGTCGCAAGCTGGAGCAGGTCTCTGTCACCGGAAACAATCGTAACTGCAAACCCCTTTGCCATTCCCTGTCTGGATAACGTACCGATAATATCATCCGCCTCATATCCGCCCTGTTCAACTGTTGTAACCCGCATGGCAGCCAGTACCTCTTTCATCACCGGCACCTGTTCTCGCAGCTCCTCCGGCATCGGTTTTCTGGTGCCCTTATAGGCTTCATAACGTAAATGCCGGAAGGTCGGCTGATGGACGTCAAAGGCCACGCAAAGATGCGTTGGCTGCTCTTCTTCCATGAGCTTTAGCATAATATTAAGAAATCCCAGGATTGCATTCGTATGCAGACCCTGAGAATTGGACAGCGTTGGCAGTCCATAGAATGCCCGGTTCAATATACTGTGGCCGTCTATCAACAATAGTTTATTCAACGTCTCGTTCTCCTTCATGTTTGATAATATACTGGTGTAACCTCTGGTAATAGCTGTATTGAACGTCCTCGTCCGTTTCTTCTATATGTTCGGAAAGCCGGAAGGGTGTATAATCCTCCGGATGAAACATAGCCGCTCCAAAATAATCATAATAATAGGATTCGGACTGCTGGGCCTTGATATTTGCCTGTTCCTGTAAATATAAGGACTGCTGATAACTCTGATAGCCTAAAAAGCCAAGAAAAGACACAAGAACCACGATCAAAACCAGACTGGATCCCGTCAGTTTCCGCCGGTTCTGAATATGCTTATAGGACTGGTTCAGTTTATCCTCCATCTGCTGCTTGAAATTCACCGGAAGAATCCGATCCTCGTCCAACTGTTTCATACCAACTAAAAGGGTATAATAAATTTCCAGTTCCTCAGCACAGTTTTCACAGCTTCGGATATGGCGGACAAATTCCAGTACCTCTCCATCCTCTAACTTATCTTCGATAAACGCTACGATTTTTGATTGCGCTTCTAAGCAGTTCATAGGTTCCCACCAGCTTTAATACTTATTTTCTTACCGCATTATAATAAAAATTCACATTCAACAGCTTATTGTTTTCCGCCATATCAACCTGAATGGTTTTCCATTCCTCCTGACTGCCCAGATAGTAAACATCGGTCATCTGATCACAGCCATCGAACAGATGCTTACCTAAAAATCTAAGATGCGGAAGCATAAATTGCCGCAGGCTGTAACAATATTCAAAGGCATAATTTCCGATACCCACTATCTGATTCGGCATGGCAACCTCTCTTAAATACGGACAGTTGAAAAATGCCGTATCTTCGATCAAATGTAAGTTTGCAGGAAGCTGTACCGAAACAATATTGGTATATGCAAACGCCGAACGTGCAATGATTCGAACCGGAAAATGATCGATAAACTCCGGAATCACCAATGCCTGCCCCGAAAAAGGCTTCGTTAAACCAAGAATCATGATTTCCCGTTGATCGGTAACCGCATACCGCAGCCATCCGTCCTTTGTTACCTTTACCTTTAGCTTCCCCGTTATATTGTGGTCATGCTTTGAAAAATAAATGCACATGCCAATCGTAAATACATACATAAATACCACAAACGTAAAGAATACGATCATCGTTAGCAGATTGCCAACCGACAGACAAAAATCATAAAAACCGTGGATCAGCATAGGACAAAGCAGGGATAAAACGATAAATCCCGTACATTTATCCATTCGATGCTGAAAGGTAGCTTCTTTTGCTTTTCCGTAAAAAAATCCCATAAAGATAGCAACCGAAGTATGTAACGGCACCGCAAGCAAAGCCCGGCTGATTCCAACCCCCATTCCCGGAAGGAATCCTTCCCACGGTCCAAGCTCAAAGGTACTGGATAAGACATATAAAATATTCTCCAACAAAGCGAAGCCTAAAGATACCGAAGCGGCATAGATCACACCGTCATAGGCATAGTCAAAATGCTTGTTTTTCCATGTGATGACCAGCATAAAGAGAAACTTACATAGTTCTTCGGCGATCGCTACGATAAAAAAGTTCTCGATAAACATATAAACAATGGAATCTTCCGCCGCAAATATCGATAACAAAGAAGAACCGACCGCCTCTATAAGCATAGCCGGAAATGTGCTTAGAATCCCAAGACCTAACAGGGAAAAAATCAGCCATGCGGGTTCTTTTTCAATTTTATCGCTAAAGTAAATCAAAAGCATGAAACCAATGACCGGTATCACTGCAATAATAAATAAGACTATTTGTGGCATCTTATTTCCTCCCTGGTAAATTCTCATTTTATTATATTCGATTTTAAGACTGATTGCAAGAAAACAAAAAAGCATGGGATCTCTCCCATGCTGTAACAGTGCCGGCAGCGGGACTTGAACCCGCACGTGGTTGCCCACAACAGATTTTGAGTCTGCCTCGTCTGCCATTCCGACACGCCGGCAGTTAATCAAAGGATTAACAATGATGCCAAAGCACCAACAAAAGATAGTATATACGAATTCCCGGCGCTTGTCAATTTTTTCTTTTGCCAAACAAACGCAGAATTTTAAGTAACAGGTTTAAGAAGTCCAGATACAGATTCATGCCTCCGTACAAGCCTACGATCCAGACCGACATGGCGGAATCCTCTACCGCCATCTTCCGAATCTTTTGAATATCAAAGGCTGTCAGACCGATAAACAAAACAATTCCGAACAGGCAGATATACAAATTCAGCATCTCGGCACCGGGAAAGATCAGATTAACAAGCGATAAGATCAAAAGCGCAAACAATCCCATGATCAAGGAGCTTGACCAGCCGCTTAAATCTTTGGGTATAATCAAAGCAACCAAAGCGGTTCCTCCAAATATGATCGTGGTAAACAGAAAAATCCCAAGTATCGAGGCCGGAGAATAAAGGGAAAAAATACTCATAAACATGGTGCCATTTAAAATGCAAAAAACAATATAGGAAGCAACTCCCGGTCCCAGCTTCTGCTTAGCGATAAAACGACTGGTAGTAGTCGATGCAACGAACGTTAAAATTATAGAGACAACAAAGGTTACTGTGACGAAACCGATATGTCCAGATCGAAATGCCAGATTAACGATCGGCAGTGTGATCAATGCAGTTAGAAAGGAAATCAAAAGGCCTATACTCATCACTGCCAGACTGATAACCAGACATCGTTTTTTGCGTATTGTCATATCGGAAGCAGACAGTAAGGAACCCGTCTGCGTATAGGCCGAATAGTCTGTACTGCTTCCTGTATTATAATTTTCCTTTGATACTGACTGATAAAACGCATTCTGGGTATTTGTTTCATAACCGACTTGTTCTTCTTCGGATAGATGAAATTCATACGGGTTTTGTTTTTGTTCCATACTTATTCCTCCTCTATTTTCCTTGCAACGATCGCAAAGCGGCCGTCTTTTACCTGATATGCACAGGTTGACAATGTGATCAAGGTATCACCGTAGGAAGCATCTGCCTCAATATCATAGGAAGTCAGATCCTTTACCTGTTTTACATAAGCATCAAATTCATCCGCATTCGCTGCGTCGAAAAAGGTATAGTACTTAAACGACGTCGTATCCTCCTCTGGAAAGACTTGGGAATAAAAGGCGGCAATGATCTCATATTCATCGTCACTTTCCAGGGTACTGAAGATCAGTGTGGGATGCTGTTCATAATATTCCTGATCCTTATAGTTTGTGATACCCGCAAACATCGTTCCTGCCTTCATATTATGTCCGTAGATCAAAAGATTATCTGTCGCCGGATCCATGTAACTACAGCGATTATCCAAAAAAGGAAGACCGGACGCATCCCATTCCTGATCAAAATTACGGTTGATATAATATTCATTTTCCTCCATATTCTGCATGACCGGATAATCAATCTTCGTTCCCGGTATGGTAATCCAACCGACAAAATCCGGATTCTGGGCATACAGATCCGCAAATTTCGTCTGTACCATTCTGCCATTTACATCTACCAGATCCGATGCTTCACCTGTATCTCCCGTATCCGATTGGATCACGATATTCTTAAGGTCAGCTATCCCATCTTGAGATTCTTTACTTTCTTTATAGTACCGGATCAGGTATGTCACACTGAAAATAAAAACGATCAGACAGATGACCCCTGCAAGAATCCTTAACACTAACCCGCTATTTTTTTTCTTGTTCATGAAGTCTACCTTCTTTCCCAGCATCCGTCGTTTCGATCAGTGTTTAAGACGGATAGTGCATTTCTCCTACTTGTCATATACGGAAAAAGAGACCCAGGGTCCCTTTTCCTAAAAATATTTCTTATTTCCCCATTGATTACACCTTTTCAGATCTGTATACTCAGAATACGCAAGTTCTAAAATCTGTTTCTCATTTGGAAATTTCAACAAATGATACGCCTCATGATATTTATAATAACCGGAATCTAAGAAATATTCCTCTCTTTGTGGTTTGCTGTAATAACTGTCAGCCATCATCAGATACCAGTGGACATCCTTATTAACGATGTCAGATGCCGCATTAAACATATAATTACTTTTCCCGATATATTTAATGATCGTGGCACAAACGCCGGTCTCCTCCTGTACTTCACGCAGAGCGGTCTGAGTATGTTCCTCTCCTTTCTCAACCGTCCCTTTGGGCAAAACCCAGCCTTCATACTTATTCCGATAATTCTTATAAAGCAGCAGGATCTTGCCTCTGAAAATTACCACACCACCACAGCTTGTTGCTTCAATCATTGCAATTCCTCCTGGTGTGACTCTTACACTGGTCTTAGTATACCAAGATTGGAATTCGATTTCAACCACTAATGATAATACGCTTCAAAAATCTGGTGCGCCACCTGCACTGCCCGTACGCCTGAACTATCCGCATCCTCAATGACAACACTAACCACAATATCCGGATTTTCCACATTTGAAAAGCCTACGAACCAAGAATGGGACTGTCCTTTTGAATTAAATTCCGCAGTACCCGTCTTTCCTGCAACCGAATACGAATCGGAATGGAGTGCAGAGCCGGTTCCATAATTCACGACTCCTTCTAACAGTTCCGATAATTCCTTCGACTCTCCGGTAGTCAGGATCCTCCGATATGCAGAAGGGTGAAACCGTTTCACGCCCACACCCTCGTAATTCCGGATTTCCTGCACCATATATGGTTTCATCATAACGCCGCCATTTGCAATGGTCGCCATGATCATCGCATTGTGTAAGGGGGTGATCTGGGTATCTCCCTGTCCGATAACCGTCTGAGGAATCAAGGATTTATCGCTTTCCTCATTCAATACAAAGCTGCTTCGGTTATAATTTCCTCCATAAGGCAGACTTTCGTTAAAAAGAAATTCCTCACACAGTCCATGAAAGCGCTCCATATCCAGACTGGTTCCCATATTGGAAAAGGAGGTATTGCAGGAAAAGGCAACCGAATCCTGTAGGGATACCTCACCATGCTGGGTACTATTGTAACAATGGATCGCAACATTATTGAATACCCCTTCTCCCTGACAGGTATAGGCATACGTTTCCCAATCCGGATTCTCCCGCATATACTCAAGGGCTGTCAGTACCTTAAAGGTCGAACCGGGCGGATATAGGCCCTGGGTCGTCCGGTTTAACAAAATGGAATCCCCATCGGCTCCCGCCGCTTCTACTGTCTGCCATACGGTTTCCATGTCATTCGGATTAAAATCCGGCTTGGACACCATGGCGAGAATCTTTCCGGTATCCGGTTCAAGCACTACTACAGCCCCTCTTGCATTCCCCATTGCATAATATGCGGTACTTTGCAGATTATAATCCAATGTGGTTATAACGGTATCGCCCTGATTTTTCTTTTCCTGCAGGGCATTCGTCGTCCGTTCCAAGATATTAGCGTTCGAGGTCAGCAGATAATAATTTGCTGTCAGCTCAAGACCGGCCTTACCGTGTGTAGAAAACCCCACTGCATGTGAGAACATACTCCCATAAGGATAATACCGGTATACTTCCCCATTTTCTCCGGATTGATTCGTTGCCAGTACTTCACCGTCACTGGAAAGAATATCGCCCCGTATTACCCGCTCTGCCAGACGATCCTGTCTGGCATTATAGGAATTAGCAATCACATCTTCACTGTCAAAGATCATAAACTTACAGATATAAAGGATCAACAGTAAAAAGATTCCGCCGACTACATAGGAAATAAGCAGAATAGGACGGTTAGCTATTTTGTTTTTTTCGCTTCTTCGCCGCTCCCGGAGCAGGAACTCCTTCGGATTCTGCTGCGAAGAGAATTTTTTCTTTTTCTCGTTCAACTTTCTCAGCCTCTCTGGTCGTTATGATATTGATTCCCTGAATGATCTGAAAGATGATCAGGGTACTGGTAACCGAGCTTAAACCATAGCTTACCAACGGTAAGGTTACGCCGGTAGACGGAATAAACTTTGTAGCGCCTCCAATGTTTAACAAAACCTGTAGGATATAGCAGATCGCAAAACCAAACGCCATGTTTTTATAAAAGGAATGCTTACACCGCATGGCGATATTCATAAATCCGATAAAAATGCTAAAGCAGATCAGAATCAGGATCAGGGCGACGAATACTCCCATTTCTTCCGCAATCACAGAAAAAATGAAGTCGCTTTCCCGTACCGGTATCGATTCCGGCATACCCTCCAGCAAGCCGGAGCCGAACCAGCCGCCGGAACCGATCGCAAACAAAGACTGGGCAATCTGATAACCGGTGTCATCAATATCGCTCCACGGATCGATCCAGTTATTGATCCGAATCATTACATGCTGGAACAAGCTCTTTTTAAATAATAAAAATGCAACCGCACCCAACGCACAGACACCGCCCAGACAGCCGAAAAAGTATAACGGTCTTCTGGTCGCCACATAAAGCATAGAAACATAGATCACAAAGAAGATCAATGCCCCGCCCAGATCCTTTTCCAATACCAACACGCCGATGTGTGCGGCAGAGAAGGCAGTGGCGATCAAAACCTGTCGAAACTCCGTACTTTTCGCCAAGATACTGGCGACAAAAAATACAAACAGAATTTTTACAAACTCGGAGGGCTGCAAAGAAACCTGTACCACCTGCAAATCAATGGCTAGCCAGTTTCTCGCCCCGTACTGGGCAACTCCATGTATGAAACCGTCGCCGGGGATAAATACGGTCAAAAGTGCCAAAATCCCCAAAACGCCATAGACATAATAATAATTCCTTAAATTACGGTTTTTCAGCATTAAAAGGGGCAGAAAACTGACGATAATAAGGGTAACGGTAGAAATGATAAACTGTCGCAATGCAAGTCCCTGATTGATACGGGTCAGTATCGTATATCCAAACAACAGCAGAAAACACATATTATTCGTAATCAACCGGGAGGAATACGGATAATACCGATGATACAGCACCATATATAAAACTGCCACCAAGATCTGTCCGCCATACAAAAGCAGGATTTTTATGGACTCCGTTTTCAAAAACAACACCAGATACCACAGAAAATGAATCGTGAAGATCAATATGATCTGCTTAGTCAGCTTGCGGTTTTTTACCGTCTTATCCGTAGTCGTAAGGATACTGAAACAAAGCCAGCCATAAATAGCCAGCAAAATGATGCTGATATATTGTGCAATGGTTGTAATTACCGTAATCATAGCACTATTCCATTCCTTTCCTGTAACGTCCTTCCTCTCCGGTTTGATAGCCTTTCGTCTGAAACAGACGTTTAATGTCCTCAGACGTTTCAGTCGTCAGTTGATACCGATATACCTTAAGATTCCGGTTCTTTTGCTCAGCCTTATATAGCAGCAGATTGACCGGCGTATTCCGATAAATCACATTATAACAATACCGACAAACCGTTTGTACCCGAAAGTTATCCTGAAATCCGTTTTCCAATGTCAAGCTCTGCGCATTTTTTCTACAGCCTTCCACCGTCTTGCGGACACATTGAGCGGAAATCATAACGGGCTGGCTTCCATAAACAATCCACTCCCAGCATATTCCATTTCCGGAAGCCGCAAGCTTCCGTAATTCATCTCCACAGGCAGCGTCAATGACAACCCGCCTTTGCACCAGTTCCCGTAACAGGCCGCCGCTTCCCGGTTATAAGCATATACACTGTAATCCAGAACAAGGTTTGCAGTCGGTTTCAAATCCCGTATCCAACCCAGTTGATCGAATGTACGGACAACATATCCGTCGGCCGCCAAAGACATATATTCCATCAATGGCTGTTCCATATCCATACGAAACAGACGTGGCAAACTGAAATACCCCTGCTTCCCGGTTTCATGAATCCGTTCTAACGCCTGTTTTGTCCGGGTAACACAAAAGCATTCTGCCTCCAACTCTATATCAATCCGATCAACCTCCGATATGTCCAAAATCGCTTCGAACTGCTCCCAAGTGGAAACGCTGACTGCAAGCAGCGGAGAATGTTCTTTTTCCGGCTGCGGCGCTTCCGTTTGCTTTTGGTTGAAAAATGACCTCTTTTCCAGATCCGGCGATGTCCGTCTCCCCTGACTTTGACAGGAATCCAGCAATTCCTCCAGCACCTGCCGCCGCAGCAAGTTAAACGCCTTCATCGGATAAAAACAATCCTCATCCATATCCAGTTCAAGGCTGTCAATCACAAAAGGGAACGACCCCAGACGATTCAGCTTTTCTATGACCATTTCCCGGCTAAGCGGCTGCGTCATGGCCACAGTTGCAGGTTTGCCAACAACAGTTGCCGACAGATTTCCACATACCGCTTTTATCATAACAGATTTCTCTTTCCGTATGCGAACAAAAATATGAATTTTTTCTTTCAAAATATGGTTTTCGTTTTCTGATACAAGGTGTTCACACAGCCATTGATTCTTTGTACGGTATACCTTGTCACCGGTTTGGATCCGTTTCATCTGTTTTCCATTCAAAAAAACAGTTTCTCCTGCTTTTCCCACCTGACCGGAGGTCAATTCGATCCTAGTTCCCGCCGCTGTCCGTATTTCCAAAACATCGCCCTTATGCAGTTCCTGCTGCAAATAAAGCCCTAATCTGGGACCGGATACAAAGGTAATCTCTCCTAACAAAATCCCGTTATGATTGCTGCGTTCCACAGAAAGCATAGATCGTCCGTTTCTTTGGTAGAAATAGCCTTCCGTAAACATACCTCGGTTATAAATATCCGCCAGTCGTTCCTGTTCTTTCTTAACGGCAAAGGCATCGTATTTTCCCTGCATAAACGCATCCATTGCTCTGCGGTATGTATCAACCGCTGCGATCACATATTCCGGTTTCTTCATCCGGCCTTCTATCTTAAAGGAATCCATTCCTGCCTCTATCAATGCGGGAATAGAGGCAAGTCCGCACAAATCCTTCATGCTAAGGTAATACCCTTCCGCTCTCTTTTCAAGACTATATCGCTGTCTGCATGGCTGTGCACACCGGCCCCGGTTTCCACTCCGACCGCCGATCATACTGCTAAGCAGACATTGTCCGGAAAAAGAATAACATAAGGCTCCATGAACAAACACTTCGATTTCCATGCCGGTTTCCTGTTTCAGACGCCGAAGTTCTTCTAAGGAAAGCTCCCGTGCCGGTATCAGACGCTTGACCCCTAAGTCCTTGAGCAGTCCGGCTCCATAGCTGCTGGTAATGCTTAACTGTGTGCTGATATGAAGCTCCAGGTCCGGAAACTGCTCCCGAATCAGCTTCGCCACTCCCAGATCCTGTACGATCACCGCATCCAGCCCCTCCTCATAAGGAGCCTTCAGAAACACACAAAGACGGTCAATCTCTTCATTTTTCAACAAAGTATTCACCGTCAGATATAACCTCTTATGATGGAATCTCGCATAACGGATTCCCCTTAATAATTCCTCTTCCGTCAGATTATCGGCATAGGCCCTCGCCCCAAACCTCTGACCGCCGAGGTACACAGCATCCGCACCGGCCTGAAAAGCCTGCTCCATAATAGCATAGGATCCGGCAGGTGCCAGAAGTTCCGGTCGCTTATCGTCCATAACCTGTCCTTTGCTTTACTTACTGCCCCGTTCCTTTTCGGCCTCCATCTGGATAATCTTGCGTTGCAGGGCATTTACCTGCTCTTTATATTCTTCTACCAGCTTCAATGCGGATTCCTGTTTGATCCGAGTCTCGATCACCTCATGACGAAGATCATACAACTGTTTTTCCTTTTCATCATCCGCCTTTTCCGATGCAGAGACCTGATCCTTTGCCTTGAAATAATCGTCCGCTATATTCAATGCAAGCAGGATTCCCTGATATTCTGCATTCAGCTTTCGGTAATGTTCACTTGATTTGCATTCCGTAATCTTATTATTGATATACATTGCAATGCTTTGTAAGTATTCTTCGCTTTCATAGCCGCTTAACGTATATACCTTTCCATTGATGATTACAGGTATGTCTTTCTTCTGTGCCATATACTCCTCCTTATTCTTCCCTTGACATAAATGCTTCCAAGCCCAGATGTCGATAACTAAGCTCCGTTACTACCCGGCCCCTTGGCGTCCGGTTCATAAACCCGTTTTTGATCAGATAGGGTTCATAAACATCCTCAATCGTCCCGGCATCCTCGCCGATAGCCGCTGCCAGAGTATCCAGTCCCACCGGCTTTCCGTCAAACTTTACGATCATGGTTTTCAATAAATTCCGATCCGTTTCATCCAAGCCCAATGTATCCACTTCCAAACGGTTCAATGCGTTTCTTGCAACCTCATAGGTAATCTCACCCTGATATTCTACTTCAGCGAAATCCCGCACCCGCTTTAACAAGCGGTTCGCAAGCCTCGGCGTTCCTCTGGAACGCTTTGCGATCTCTTCTGCCCCGCCGTTGTCCAGACAGATTCCAAGCACATAAGCAGAGCGTTCTAATATTTCCGTTAATTCTTCGATTCCGTAGAATTCCAGTCGATTGACTACTCCAAACCGGTCTCGCAAAGGAGCGGTTAACATACCCGCCCGTGTGGTCGCTCCAATCAAAGTAAAATGAGGGAGTTCCAGACGTATAGATCTGGCGCCGGCGCCCTTCCCGATCAAGACATCAATGGCAAAGTCTTCCATAGCAGGATAAAGCACCTCTTCTACCTGTCGATTCAGACGATGGATCTCGTCGATAAACAAAACATCATGTTCCGAGAGACTATTCAAGATGGCTGCCAGCTCTCCCGGCTTTTCGATAGCCGGGCCGGAAGTAACTTTTAGGTTTACCTTCATCTCATTTGCCACGATCGAAGCAAGGGTGGTTTTTCCAAGCCCCGGCGGACCGTAAAGCAATACATGGTCCAACGCCTCCTGCCGCTGCTTTGCGGCTTCTATAAATATCTTCAGATTATTTTTCACCTTCTCCTGTCCGATATAATCCTCCAGATATTTGGGACGAAGACTGCTTTCAATCCGGCTGTCCTCCTCCGTAAATTCAGTTGTTATCATACGATTATTCATGGTATCTTTCCAACCTGTATTCCGTAAACATTCTGTTATCCGCCAACGTCGGATGAATCTATAAAAGCTTTCGCAGCGCTGCCTTTAGCAAGGCTTCCTCAGACAAGGTTTCTGCCTGTTCGATCTTTCTGATCGCCTGCATAGCTTCCGTCTGGGAATATCCCAGACTTGTTAATGCCATTGCCGCCGCCGATATACTCTCCGTTACAGTCATATTGCCATTATCCGCTTCATCGGGCAGCATAGAATCCAAGGAAATCTTATCCTTAAGTTCCATAATTACCCGTTGGGCGCTTTTACTTCCTACACCATTTGCCTTTGTTAAAGCCTTCACATCACCGCTGACGATTGCCATCTCAAGCTGTGACACTGACAAAACAGAAAGCAGCGCCATCCCTGCCTTCGGCCCGATTCCGGATACGCCGATCAGCAGACGAAATATCCTTAGCGCTTCCTTTGTACTAAACCCATACAAACTGACATCTTCTTCACGGATTGCCATATGAATATACAGCCTTAGCGTTTCACCAATGGAAGGAAGATGGCTTAAATCCTGTGTACTGGTATAGATTCGGTAACCAATTCCCTGACAGTCCAATACCACAAAATCTTCCTGTATTTCTTCCAAAATCCCCTGTATATATGCAAGCATAACTGATAATCTCCTACTTAAGCTTATGCGTTCATATTATAGCATACATTTAAACATTACGCAAAATGTAACTGCATTTCATGAAAAAATTTGTTATGATAAAATTATAACAGTTTGTTATATGCAGACTATACAAAGGGAAACGATTGACAAAGGAGAAAACATGAAGGAATGGAATGGCAGATTGCCGGAAACGAATCTTTATCAGCTCGAATACTGGTATCGTCCGGAAGAGGTACTTCTTTTTGATATTGAAACTACAGGGTTCTCACCTAAGACCTCCCTGCTTTACATGATCGGCTTTTGCTATTATCGAGCCGGAAGCTGGCATTACCGTATGCTCTTTAATGAAGACGCCCGCTCCGAGCTTTTCTTGTTGGAAGCGTTTGAAAAGGTACTGTCTGATTTTTCTGTTCTGATCCATTATAACGGAGATACCTTCGACTTGCCTTATCTGTCAGAAAAGTATCGGCAATACTGCCGGTTCGGTATTTCGCTTGCCGGAGAACGTCTTTTATCCGAAAAGATAAGTGTAGATCTATATAAGGAGCTAAGCCCTTTTCGAAAGGGGCTGGAGCTTCCGAATCTGAAGCTGACAACCGTTGAGGCCGCAATGAAGAGGAAACGTCAGGATACGGAAACAGGCGGCAGTTTGATCCCCATATATCACTCTTATGTAAAACAGCCGACTTCCCAGCTGGAAGAACGACTGTTCCAGCATAACTATGCGGATATTCAGGCTGTCATTCCCCTTTTACAGCTTCTTCATTATCGCTGTCTGAGCCGACAGGAATGGGAGCTGCTTCATATAGATAAACGGGAGCAGGAAATCCGTATCACCCTTCAGCTTGAGCATTCTCTGCCCCTTCCCTATACTCGGAAGACCGATTCGATCTATTTCCACGGGTATGAAACGGACTGTGAAGCTGTCATACCCTTGACTCATGGCAGAATGCAATACGATCTTCCCAACTGGAAAGATTATTACTATTTACCCCTTGAGCATCGGGTCGTACATAAAAGCATTGGAAAATTCGTAGAAGCGACCTTTCGGGAACCCGCAAAAAAACAAAACTGTTATTTGGAAAAAGAAGGCTGTTTTCTGCCTTATCCTAACCATCTTAACAGACAGGAGATCAAAAAATTCCATACAGCCGGAGACCCTTTTACCTATCTGGAGCTTACACAGATCCCCGATAACCAATCGGAATTCTGGCTGGAATATCTGCGTGCGGCCCTTCCCTTTGGATCAAACGATCTTAAGCATAAATGAATCAAATAGAGATCTTTTTATAGAAAAAAGAATACTGCGGTTCAAAATGAATCGTTCTGGCCTGTAAAATCTGCTCCGTACTTCCGATAAACAAATATCCATCCGGCCGCAGGGATCTATGAAACCGTTTGAAAACCTCCAGCTTTGCTTCTTCCGTAAAATAAATCAAAACATTCCGGCAAACGATCAGATCATACTGAGAATCGTAGGCGTCTGCCAGCAGATTATGCTGTTGAAACTCAACCGCCTCCATAATCTCTCTTGATAACTGATATTTTCCATCCGGCAGTTTTTTAAAATATTTGGTAACATAGTTCTTTGGAAGATTCAACAGGCTCTTAGCCGGATAACAGCCTTCCTTAGCCAGTGCAAGCACCTTATCATCCAGATCCGTCGCCCGCAGCTTCACCTGAACCTGTGGGAACAACTCCTTTAAGATCATAATAAGCGTATAGGGTTCATCACCGGTCGAACAGGCGGCGCTCCAAATCTTCAGGCTCTTTCTTCCCTGTAATAATTCAGGAAGCACTTTACTCTCTAATATCTGCCATTGCATCGGATTCCGGTAGAACTCCGAAACATTGATCGTCAGATAATTCATAAACTGTTCCCGATGTTCCGGATTCACCTTTAAATCCTGATAAAATGCATGATAATCCGAAAACCCATACTTTGTACAAAGCGTACTGATCCTCCGTCTCATCTGCCGTTCCTTATAGGCATTCAGGTCAATCCCTGTTAATTGCAATATATCTTTTTTAAACTGTTCGTAATCCGGCGCCATCGCTTTCCCCTCAATTATTCTGGCAGTTTTCTCCTACAGATACCAGTCCAATTCCCAATCAGTAACGAAACAAGTAGAAAGAAATTGAACTGTCGAGCATTCGACAGTCCAACTTGTTCTATCTATTTAAGAAAATTCAAGAAAAATGTACTATTCTTCTCCATTTTCCTCTTCGGAAGTTTCCAAAGCTTCTGTTTCCGCCGCTTCTGCTTCCGTCATATCCTGCGTATCTGTTTCCTCAGCTTCCGTATCTTCTTCCGCAGGCAAAAGCGCTTTCATACTTAAGCTGATCTTCTTATCCGCTTCCTTAAAGTCAACGATCTTCGCCGTAATCTCCTGACCGATGGAAAGAACCGCCGCCGGCTTCTCGATATGCTCCCGTGCGATCTGAGAAACATGGAGCAATGCGTCAACACCCGGCTCTAATTCTACAAATGCTCCAAAATCTGTCATTCTTGCTACCGTTCCAGTCACAACCGTACCTACCGCATACTTTTCCGCTGCCTTTACCCAAGGATTCTGATCCGGGAATTTCATACTGAGAGCAATCTTCGTTCCCTGTATATCTTTGATAAAGGTCTTCACGGTCTCACCGACCTTCAGCACTTTTTTCGGATTCTCTACCCTGCCCCAAGACATTTCTGAAATATGGAGCAGTCCGTCGGCTCCGCCCAGATCGATAAAAGCGCCAAAATCCGTGACATTCTTAACCGTTCCTTCTACTGTCATTCCTACTTCGATCCGTTCAAACAACGCTTTCTGCGCTTCCTCTTTCTGTGCTACCAGAAGCATCTTACGATTACCGATGATTCTGCGCTTCCGGGGATTGCATTCCACAATGACAAATTCTATCTCCTGATCCATATACTTTCCAAGATTCTTCTCAAAGGTATCCGAAACAAGGCTTGCAGGAATAAACACCTTGCTCTCTTCAAACAATACCGTTAATCCTCCCTCTAAGACCTGAACGACCTTACCGGTCAACACTTCTCCATTTTCGCAGGCAGCTTCTAGGCGGTCATTTGCCTTATCCTGTGCTACACGTTTATAAGAAAGCAGGACTTGTCCCTCTCCGTCGTTATTTTTTATCACCTTAGCAGAAATCTTATCCCCTACGGTTACCATGGTCGTCAAATCGGCATTCGGCTGATTGGTGTATTCACTTCTGGTTATTACACCCTCCGACTTATAGTTGATATTTACGATAATCTCATCCGGCTTTACACTGATGACTTCGCCCTCTACGATTTTTCCCGGGGCAACCTGGGTCTGATTTTCTTCTTCCTGTTTTAGTAATTCTTCAAAGCTTAATTCCGACATGCTGTCATGAACCTCCTTAATAATATTATTTGGGGTAGATGCCCCTGCAGTAATACCTACCCTACTTACGGATTCAAAAGCAGTCAAATCCAAATCAACGAGTGTCTGTATATAGTAAGTATTTGCACATTCCTTTTTGCTTATCTCATATAGCTTCTGCGTATTTGAGCTATGCCTGTCACCAATCACGATCATGGCATCCGCTTCCTTTGCAAGATGCTCCGTTTCCTTTTGCCGCTCCTCCGTGGCGTTACAAATCGTATTACAGGCACATATATCATACCCTTTTTTTGATAGAATTTCAACTAAATCTTGAAATTTCTTGTTATTAAATGTCGTTTGCGATACGATTATCAATTTTTCGCCGGGTGAAACCGTAAGTCTGTCTGCATCCTCTGCGGTTTCTATCACATAAGGGGGCGTACTGCACCAGCCCCGGATCCCTTCTACTTCCGGGTGGCTGCTGTTTCCAATGATAACGATCCGGTTACCTTTCTCGCTTTCTTCCCGCACCACCTTATGAATCCGCAGAACAAAGGGACAGGTAGCATCTACCAGCTTCAGGCCCTGTTTTTGTATCACATCATACACCCGTTTTTCTACTCCGTGGGAACGAATGACAATACTCCCCTGTCGAAGCGTTTTTAATTCTTCCATTGAATGGATCACCTGAACGCCACGGCATTGTAAGTCCTGTACCACCTCTTCATTATGAATGATGGGGCCATAGGTGTATACCGGCCCTTCCTGTTCGGCTTCCTGATAAACCAAGTCGACTGCCCGTTTTACTCCAAAGCAGAAGCCGGCTGTTTTTGCCAAGGTTACTTCCATACATTTTTCTCCTTACAACGCTTTAGAATCTCTGCCGCCACCTCCGGTATGGTAAGGTTAGAGCTGTCCAGATAATATGCATCCACTGCCTGACGCAAAGGCGCAAGCTCTCTGGTCATATCCTGATGATCCCGCATACAAATATCTTGTTGAATGTTATTCAGATCACAGGGAATCCCCTTTAACGATAATTCTTCAAACCGCCTTCTTGCCCGTTCTTCAACGGAAGCAGTCAGATAGATCTTTACATCTGCGTCCGGCAGTACATGGGTGCCAATATCCCTGCCATCCATCACTACGTTATCCTGCTTTGCCATATCTCTTTGCAGTTGTAAAAGCTTCTCTCGAACCGGCTGTTTTGCCGAAACGCAAGACGCCATCTTCCCTACCTCTTCTGTACGCAGCCGATCCGTCACATTTTCTCCATTCAGCCAGATCTGCTGTTGCTGATCCTCATATGTAATCCGAACCCGCAGCTTTGTACATGCCCGTTCCACTTCCTCCGGATCCTCCGGATCCAGTTCATTTTCTATAAAATAAACAGCAATCGCCCGGTACATGGCGCCGGTATCTACATACACTGCGTTTAACTCCTTTGCTACCAGCTTAGCTATCGTACTTTTACCGGCTCCCGCCGGTCCATCAATCGCAACACTTGCCATATGCTCCTCCTTTATTATGCTTCCTTTTTGTTTTTAACATCGCTGTACCGATTCACATACTTTTATTCGATTCCACACCCGGCCGCATATCCGGTACTCCATGCGATTTGCAAATTAAAGCCTCCGGTCAATGCATCCGTATCCAGAATCTCACCGGCAAAGTACAGTCCCTTTACCCGCTTGGATTCCATAGTCTGCGGCTGGATTTCTTTTACGGAAATTCCTCCTCTTGTAATAATAGCCTCCGAATATCCCCGAAGTTTCCGGATATGAAGCGGGAATCTTTTTAATACCGAAAGAAGCCTTCTGCGTTCTACGACCGTTATCGTGTTTACCTGCTTTTCCGGCGAAAGCATTCCGGCTTGAAGGACATAGGGAATCAGCCTCTTAGGAAGCAGATCATCGAATGCATGTCCCAGACGTCGATTCTGATACCGGAGAAAGTCCCTTTGCACCCGTTTATCCAGTTGTTCTTCCGATAACGCAGGCTTTAAGTCGATGAACAGTTGCAGCTTGGCCGGAGAAAGCGAGCCAATATAAGCGCTGGCGCTTAAGATCAAAGGGCCGCTGACACCGAAATGCGTAAATAACAGCTCTCCAAATCCCCGAAACAATTCCTGTTTTTGATGATGCAGGGAAAGGGAGATATTTTTGAGCGTCAGTCCCATCAACTCCTGACACCAGCGTTCCTCCGTCTCCATCGGTACCAAAGACGGATAACAAGGAATCACCGTATGTCCGGCTTCTTCCGCAAACCGGTATCCATCTCCGGTAGAACCGGTACTTGGATAGGAATATCCGCCCGTTGCTACGATAACCGCATCCGCCGGCAGAAGACAGTCATTCTCAAGGCGTACTCCGTTTACATGGCCATCTGCAATGGAAATCCCCTTTACCTCCGTACGCAGCTTCACGTCCACCTTTCTTTTTTGCAATTCCCGTTCCAGAACCCGAATGACATCGGAGGAATGATCGGAAGCCGGAAACACACGGTTTCCACGTTCCGTTTTCAGTTTAAGACCTAGTTCCTCAAAAAACTGCATGGCCGCATGATTATCGAAGCCATAAACGCTGCTATATAAAAATTTATGATTGGTCACTATATTTTGAAACAGTTCCTCCGTTTCGCAGGCATTGGTAAGATTGCAGCGTCCTTTACCTGTCAAAAACAGTTTCTTTCCCAATTTTTCGTTTTTTTCCAATACAGTAACGGAATGTCCTGCTCTGGCAGCGGCGATCGCAGCCATCATACCTGCCGCGCCGCCGCCGATTACTGCTACCCGTCTCATAACGATCTGCTCCCTTGTAAGAAAAGGGCTGTCCCCGACAACCCTTTCTTGATTTTATACCGGATATACCTTGTTTTCAGTATCAGCAACCGTGGCATCCACCTTCGTTTTCTGGGCTTCCCGATAACGGAAGAAATCCATAGCAACCTGTGGAAACAGTGCGTAGGTCAGAACATCTTCATCCTGCTCTTTGTACTGCTCCATCTCTGCTTCAATCTTATCCAGTTCCGGTTCCAGTAAATCTGCCGGCCGGCAGGTCAACGGTTCGGCATCTCCGATTACCATTTTCTGAACCTCCGGATTGAACGGTTTTACCGTCTGACCGTACTTACCGGATAGAACATCCTTTGTTTCCTTTGTCGTCGTCTTATACCGCTCTCCGGTGATTACATTTAATACGGCCTGCGTTCCCACGATCTGACTGGACGGGGTTACCAGCGGACACTCCCCAAAATCCTTCCGAACTCTTGGAATCTCTTCCAGCACATCATAATACCGATCCTCAGCCTTCATTTCCTTTAACTGGGATACCATATTGGAAAGCATACCACCCGGCACCTGATACATCAAGGTCTTAATATCAACACCTAATACCTTCGGATTCAACAGCCCGGAAGCGATTGCCTCTTCCCGAAGCGGCCGGAAATAATCCGCAATTTCCGCTAACAGCTTCTGATCAAAACCGGTATCATACGGAGTACCCTTAAAAGTCTCTACCATAACCTCGGTTGCCGGCTGACTGGTTCCCAAAGCAAACGGTGACATAGCCGTATCAATGACATCACATCCTGCCTCGACCGCCTTTAAGTACGTCATGGAAGCCACGCCAGAGGTATAATGGGTATGAAGCTGGATAGGGAGACTGGAACCTTCCTTTAACGCCTCTACCAGTTCCGTCGCCTTATAAGGAACAAGAAGTCCTGCCATATCCTTGATACAGATGGAATCCGCACCCATATCCTCGATCCGCTTTGCCGTCTCCTTCCAGTACTCTAAAGTATAAGCGTCTCCCAGCGTATATGAGAGAGCAACCTGTGCATGTCCCTTTTCCTTATTCGCCGCCTTCACCGCAGTCTGCAAATTCCTCAGGTCATTCAAACAATCAAAGATCCGGATAATATCAATTCCGTTTGCGATGGATTTCTGAACAAAGTATTCCACCACATCATCTGCATAAGGACGATACCCCAAAATATTCTGCCCACGAAACAGCATTTGCAGCTTGGTTTTCTTAAATCCATCTCTCAGCTTACGAAGCCGCTCCCACGGATCTTCATGAAGAAAGCGCAGGGAAGCGTCAAAGGTTGCTCCACCCCAGCATTCTACGGAATGGTAACCAACCTGATCCATTTTATCAATGATCGGTAACATCTGTTCTGTTGTCATACGGGTCGCAATCAAAGACTGATGCGCATCCCGTAATACGGTTTCTGTAATCTTAATCGGCTTAGCCGCTGTCTGATCTGCCATAATCGTTCCTCCTATTTATATATATTCCAATATCTGAATGATAAATCCTATCCGATTTATTGAACGCCGAAAATAGCCATAAAGGTTCCGGCGGCAACTGCTGTACCGATAACTCCGGCTACATTCGGCCCCATTGCATGCATCAGCAGGAAATTCGTAGGATCTGCCTCTGCGCCAACCTTCTGTGAAACACGGGCTGCCATAGGAACTGCGGATACGCCGGCAGAACCGATCAGAGGATTGACCTTTCCTTTCGTTGCCCAGCACATCAGTTTTCCAAATAAAACGCCGGCAGCGGTTCCGAACATAAAGGCTATCAGACCCAAAGCTACGATCTTTAGCGTATCCAGGGTAAGGAATGCCTGACCGGTAGTGGTCGCACCAACAGAAGTTCCCAACAGGATAACTACAATATACATTAAAGCGTTGGAGGCAGTCTCTGTCAACTGTTTCACTACACCGCATTCCCGGAACAGATTACCAAGCATCAGCATACCGACTAAGGGTGCTGTAGTTGGAAGAATCAGAACAACAACTACCGTAACGATGATCGGGAAGAGGATTTTTTCCAGCTTAGAAACCGGACGAAGCTGTGCCATCTTGATCTTCCGTTCCTTCTCTGTGGTAAACAGCTTCATGATCGGCGGCTGAATCACCGGCACCAATGCCATATAACAGTATGCCGCCACGGCAATCGGCCCCATCAGGGTACCGCCCATTCCCAATTTTCCTGCCAAGAAGATGGAAGTCGGTCCGTCCGCTCCACCGATAATAGAAATTGCAGCAGCCTCCATTCCGTTAAAGCCCATGAGGATTGCCAGAAAATAAGCCGCATAGATTCCGAACTGAGCCGCCGCACCCAGCAAAAAGCTCTTTGGGTTGGCGATCAACGGGCCAAAGTCTGTCATCGCTCCTACACCCAAGAAGATCAGAGACGGTAATATACTCCATTCATCCAAAAGATAAAAGAAATGAAACAAGCCGCCCTCTGCTATAATGCTTGGAAACATATTTGAAAGTAACATACCGAATGAGATCGGCACTAAAAGTAAAGGTTCAAACCCCTTTGCAATCGCCAACCACAGGAAAAACAAGGCTACCGCAATCATCACATAATTCTTGGGATCCAGAGTAGCAAAGGCGGTCTGACTTGCAAGGTTTTGAAAGGTTGATATAATATAATCCATTTTGTTTCCTCCTGTCAGATTTCAAGCCTGTAACAATGCTTAGTTTAAGGTTGCCAGTGTATCTCCGGCCTCTACTGCCGCACCAACGCTGACATTAACGCTTGCGATCGTACCGTCCTCCGGTGCTACGACCTCATTTTCCATCTTCATTGCTTCTAAGATCAATACAACGTCGCCCTTCTTTACACTCTGGCCAACCGACACCTTAACGGATAAAATCTTACCCGGCATGGGCGCTGTGACCGAAATGCTTCCTGCGCCTGCCGCTGCCGGAGCCGGTGCTGATGGTGCCGCCGGAGCCGGTTTCGCTGCCGCCGGTGCTGCTGCCGGTGTTGCTGTCGGTGCTGCTGCCGGTGTATGTTCTGCCCCTAAATCTTCAACCGCTACATCATAAGTGGTACCGTTTACGGTAATTCTATAATTTTTCATATCTATATCCTCCTAATTTTATCGAGATACTCGTTTGATTGAACGTACAATTAACTGATCACTGCTGACTACAGAGGAATCGTCTCCCCCTGCCGCTAAAATAGCAGCCGTGATTACTGCAACCAGCTCCTGATCCTCCATGAGCGGAGCGGATACCGGAGACGGCGCAGGCGTGGAAACCGCTTCCTTCTTTGGTTCTTCCTTCTTAACCGGCTGTTTTTTCGCTCCGCTGCCCGGCAGAAACCGGAACAGACTGATTACAAAGGAAATAAAGATCAGCACAAGGAATACGACGCCCATACCCATCAGGGTATTCATTCCGGCCTCTTCCATCAGTTCACCCATAGGGTATCTGGGGGAAACCACAATCTGAATCAGTATATATTTTTCCGCCGCAGGATTGTATTCCGCTTCCGGATTGGGTGAAAACGTATATTCATAATCAACCGTCCGTTCCTCATGCTGTACTTCCACGGTGGCTGTTATCATATCTTCATTTTGCGTGAAAGTGGTTCCTAAGATCCGCTGGGGATTTCCAACGGCTTCATTGGCTGTCAAAATACCTTCACACAGATCATTCAACGGTTCCATTGCTTCATGAGCGGCAACCTCCAGATCCGTGTCCGATAATTTCAAAGCCGACAATGTAATATCCTCTACCATCATGGCCGTATCTGTCGTGTTAAAATCCTCAGGCAGTTCCTTTTTCCGTCCGCAGGAGGTCAAACAGATCAGCAGCAGAGAGCATAGGAAAATCATCCATATTTTTTTCTTCATACCGCACTCACCTCACGATTTGGAGCCATGCTTTTTGGCGGGCTTTTCTTCACACTTGGTATACAGCATCTCAAATGCGGCGATCAACCGCTTTCGGGTTGCATCTGGTACAATAATATCATCTACGATTCCCCGTCTTGCCGCTGCCATTGCACTTGCCTGTTTCTCGGCAAACTCCTTTTTCTTTTCTGCAAGGAATGCCTTTTTATCCTCCGCCTGTTCGGATTCTTCCGCATACATGATCCGAACCGCCTGTTCCGGATCCATCATTCCAATCTTAGCAGCCGGCCAGGCATATTCGATGTCTGCGCCAATGGACTTGGAATTCATGGCAGTATAAGCGGAACCAAATGCCTGTCCCGTGATCAGATTCACCTTAGGTACGGTTGCCCCTGCAAAAGCCGCTGTCATTGCCGCCACTGCTTTTGCAAGACCGGCTTCCTCCTCGACCGTCGCTTTGTAACCCTTCACATTGGTAACGGTAAGCAAAGGGATCTCAAATGCATCACAAAAGGATACAAACTCAGAGGCTTTGTATGCGCCGGAAACGGAAAGTACATCGCCGCCCTCCGTTCCCTGATTGGCTACACAGCCCACCGTTGCACCGTTAAACCGGATAAAGCCGGTTACCATATCCTTCGCATAATCCTTCTTGGTTTCTATAAAGAAATGATTATCAGAAATCGTGATCAACAATGATCTTGCGTCCTCAATATAACCTTCTACGGCTACGCCCCGATTCAGATCATCATCACACTCGGAATAAGACAGATCGGTTTCATTATTTGCAGGAAGAATCGAGATCAACTGCCGAATCTGTCCAAGCAGTTCCTCTTCCGTTTCAAACACGCCATCAACCGTTCCGGAGCATTTGCTTTGATATTCGGCGGACGCCGTATCCAGCTTGGATACATGATTTCCGTCCAACACATTCGGTGCGTTTACGAACAGCCGGGAATCCTCCTTTACCATATATGTGAAATCACTTAATCCGGGAATAATGGCAGCGCCGCCGCCGCAGCTTCCAAAGATCGCTGTTATCTGCGGTATAACACCAGACGCCATTACCTGTTTTGCATAAATCGTACCAAACCCGTTTAAGGCATCGACTGCCTCCTGAAGCCGAAGTCCGGCGCAATCCACCAGTCCGATTATCGGTGCACCCATCTTGACTGCCATATCATAGATAGCGGCAATCTTTTTGCCATGCATCTCACCGATGGAACCATGCAGTACCTCGGCGTCCTGACTGTAAACAAATACCAGATTGCCGTTCACGACACCGTAGCCGGTCACTACACCGTCTGCCGGTGTTTCTTTGTCTGCCAGATTAAAATCCGTGCTTCGAGCCGTTACATAAGCTCCAACCTCTACAAAACTGGACGCATCTAGCAGAGTAGCAATTCGTTGTCTTGCAGACAATTTTGAATTATTGCTCATATCAAGCCCTCCGTTGTATATTTATTTCATGGTTATTAAAACCAAATTCTGCCGAGTATATTGTATTATTATTCTGTTAAAAATGCAAGGAAAAAAAGCACGTCGATGATCAATTTCATACTGCCCTTCATTGACCCTGTCTATGCAATATGCTACAGTTACTATGGATATTTAACAGAAAGAAGGGTACTATAATGGCAGATGAGATCAAGCAGATCCAAACGAATAAATTTGAGCTGTTCCATATTCCGGAAGCGTTCTCTGATCAGGCTCGTCCTTATCTGGAACTGATGATGATGTACCGGAGTGCGATTCGTGAAGTGGAAACCAAGCTGGCTGTTTTAAATGATGAGTTTTCAATCCGTTTTCAGCGGAATCCGATTTCCTTTATCAAGACCCGGATCAAATCACCGGACAGCATCATACGGAAATTAAAATCCAGAAATCTGGAAATATCGCTGGAAAGCATTTCCGCTAATCTGCATGACGTTGCCGGTATCCGTGTCATATGTGCCTTTATCGACGATATATACGAAGTGGCAAGAATGCTGACCGTGCAGGATGATGTTACGGTTCTGGCAACTAAGGATTATATTCAAAATCCCAAACCCAACGGATACCGCAGCCTGCACCTGATCGTAGAGATTCCCGTATTTTTATCGGACCGGAAACAACCGATGCAGGTCGAAGTACAGATCCGAACCATTGCCATGGATTTCTGGGCAAGTCTGGACCACCAGCTCCGTTATAAGAAAAATCTGGAACACGCAGATGATATTTCTGCTGATCTAAAAGAATGTGCAGATATTATTTCCGCTACGGATCAAAGAATGCAGATCATTAAATATAAAATATATGGTGACGAATCCGGAAATTTCCTAAAAGGATAACAAACTTTATGCATATTTTAAAGCCTCCGGTTGAATACTAGACCTATAAGGAGGTAGATAGCATGAACAATAAAGTATTAGACAGTATTGCTCTTACGATTGCAATCGTAGGTGCCATTAACTGGGGCCTTATCGGCTTTTTCAGTTTTGACCTGGTTGCCTTTATCTGTGGTAATATGTCTTGGATTTCCAGAATTATTTATGCTTTAGTAGGCTTATCCGGTTTATACCTGATTACCTTCTATATGTATGTAAACGCAATCGCAGAGCGCTAAATTCGTCATTGGATACGACGTCGTATAAAATGAACGAAAGCTGCCGCAGCCGGAAT
Organism: uncultured Lachnospiraceae bacterium; assembly: GCA_947589055.1. Lineage (GTDB taxonomy): Bacteria > Bacillota > Clostridia > Lachnospirales > Lachnospiraceae > CAG-632. Next base: position 32,807 of record CANPZL010000018.1, read on the forward strand.
AAACTCCGAATGCGGCAGCTTTACTTTCTACCAGTCTCTATCTTCCATATCATAAAAAGTCTTATGAACGCCTACAAACTTATAGGCAGGTCGAATGATCTTTCCCCGGTTTACCAGTTCTTCCAAACGATGGGCGCTCCAGCCGGATATTCTGGAGATTGCAAAAATCGGCGTAAACAGTTCTTCCGGTATGCCAAGCATGGTATAGACAAAACCGCTGTAAAAATCAACGTTTGCACAGATCGGCTTAAACAGCCGCCGCTGTTCTGCTACCAGCTGTGCCGCTATATGCTCGACCCGGTCATAGAATTCAAACTCCTTATGCTGATCCTTCTCGATGGCCAGCCGTTCGGCAAATTTTTTTAATACTACCTCTCTGGGATCGGATTCTGTATAAACTGCATGCCCCATTCCATAGATCAAGCCTGCCCGATCGAACGTCTCTTTGTTTAAAATCTTTTTTAAGTAACTGCGGATCTGATCCTCATCCTCCATATCCGTAATATGCTCCCGAATATCCCGGAACATCTGCTGCACTTTTAGATTCGCACCACCGTGCCGGGGGCCTTTTAAGGAAGCGATAGAAGCGGCTACTGCCGAATATGTATCGGTTCCGGATGAGGTTACCACATGATTGGTAAAGGTGGAATTATTTCCGCCTCCATGCTCTGCATGAAGCACCAATGCAATATCCAAAACCTTTGCCTCCAGTTCTGTAAATCTTCCGTCCGGACGCAGCATCTGCAAAATATTTTCAGCCAATGACATCCCCTTGTCCGGTGTACGGATCACCAGATTCTCCCCATAACGGATATGCCGATACGCATGATAGGAATAAACAGAAATCAGCGGTATTTTCCCAATCAGCTGTAAGGACTGCCGCAAAACATTCGGTATGGAAATATCATCCGGCTTATCATCATAGGAATACAAGGTTAGCACACAGCGTTGCAGAGTATTCATGATATTGGCACTGGGTGCCTTCATGATCACATCCCGGATAAAATTACCGGACAATTCCTCCAAGCTGGTTAAAATATCCAGAAAGCTTGTAAACTGCTGCTGGTTCGGCAATTCCCCAAACAGCAGCAGATATGTAATCTCTTCAAATGCAAATCGCCGGTTCTCATAGCTTTTAATCAGTTCCTGTACATTGTAGCCCTGATAGTAAAGCGTTCCTTCGCATGGTACCTTTTCTCCGTCTATGATCTTTGTAGCCACAACATCAGCAATCTCTGTCAGACCGGTCAGGACGCCCTTTCCATTGGAATCCCGAAGTCCCCGTTTTACATCATATTCTTCATAGAGATCCTGATTGATGGCTCCCGATACCATACAATAGTTTACCAAATCATCAAATTGTGCATTGAGTTCTCCGTCCAGTTCCATCATCGCCCGATTATTCATGTTCAATGCCTCCTTGCTTCCATCTTTCCCATTCACAGATTGTAGAAATCATACAACCAAATCAAAAATCTTGCAACTTTTTCAGCCACAAGGAAAAAAATCTGTCTTGATTTTTCAAACAACTGTCATCCTTTCATCAGTGTCTGACACTCTTTGCAATATCCATATAATTCCAGCTTATGACCGGTTATCGTAAAATCCTCCGGGCCGGAATGGATATGCATCTGCTCCATCGGACATTCCGGCAAAGGCAGTTTCCGCCGACAGGAGAGACAGATTGCATAATGCTTATGCTGCTCCCGCTTCCATTCATAGACTGCCATATCCTCTCCCATCAGCGTCGTCTTTTCCAGCAGATCGTTTTCTTCAAACACCGCTAAAGAACGATATATGGTAGAGATGGCATATCCGGAATTCTTTGTATGTTCGATAACCTTCTGATAGATCTCCATCGCAGTCATCGGACCTTCTGCCTGTGTTAAAACCCGGAATACGTCCTCTCGTTGTCGTGTCCGTTTAATACCGGACGGCCATTGATATTCCATACCCTTCTCCTCTTTTACCGCTTATGCCTCCATGCGGCTGCCGCTTTCATACAGATGATAATAAAATCCTCTTTTCCTCATCAGTTCCTCGTGATCTCCCTGTTCTATGATATTTCCATCCTTCATGACCAGTATGACATCTGCCTCCTGAATCGTAGATAACCGATGTGCTACAATAAAACTGGTTTTTCCCTCCATCAGTTTGTGAAATGCCTTTTGAATCCGAATCTCCGTTCTGGTGTCAATGGAAGAGGTCGCCTCGTCTAAGATCAGCATCGGAGGCCGGCACAGCATGACCCTCGCAATACAAAGGAGCTGTTTCTGCCCCTGCGACAGGGTATCGCTGTTTTCATGGATCACGGTATCATACCCCTGCGGCAGACGCTTAATAAAGCTGTGCGCATGGGAAAGTCTGGCCGCTTCGATCACTTCCTCTCTCGTAGCATCCGGTTTTCCCATTGTAATATTTTCCAACACCGTACCGGTCTTTAACCAAGTTTCCTGTAATACCATACCGTAAGAAGCACGCAGACTGCTTCTGGTAACGGAACGGATATTCGTTCCATCCACTATGATCCTGCCCTGATTCACATCATAAAACCGCATTAACAGATTGATAAGTGTCGTCTTTCCACAGCCGGTTGGACCGACAATCGCAATTCGCTGACCGGCTTTTACCTCCAGATTCACATTTTGAAGCAGCTTTTGCTCCGGTGTATAGGAAAAGGATACGTTTTGAATCCCCACATTTCCCTGTACATTTTTCAGGCAAATTGCGTCAGGGGATTCAGGGATCTGCGGTTCCTCTTCAATCAGAGCAAATATCCTTGCGGCACAGGCAAGTGCATTTTGCAGTTCGGTCACAACGCCGGAGATTTCGTTAAAGGGTTTTGTGTACTGATTCGCATACCCCAGAAATGATGTAAGCTGTCCTATCGTTATACCTCCGTTAATGGCTACAACTGCGCCCACGATCCCCACACCGGCATAAACCAGACTGTTTACAAAACGGGTTGCCGGATTGGTTACAGAAGAAAAGAAAATAGCCTTCAGGGAGCTTTCCCGTAATTGTTCATTTAATTCCTCAAAGTGTTTCCGTGTCTTTTCTTCCTGATGAAATGCCTGTACCACCTTTTGATTTCCTATCATTTCATCAATATAACCGGTTTGTTCCCCACGAATCTCAGACTGCCTCTGAAACATACGATAGGTTTTTTTCGCCACAAAGGCGGCAACAAACAAGGAAAGCGGTGTAATACAGACAACCACCAGCGTAACACCCGGATGGATCATAAGCATAAAAAGCAAGGTTCCAAGAATAGTTATAACACTGGTAAACAGTTGTGTAAAACCCATCAAAAGACCGTCGGCGAACTGATCGACGTCGGCGATCATACGGCTTACGATCTCACCGCTTGGGTGGGCATCCAGATATTTTAACGGTAGATTTTGAATATGATTGAAAGCATCCCTTCTCACATCACGGACAATGGAATAAGTCATTTTATTGTTGCACAGGTTCATAAACCATTGCGCTACCGATGCAATTCCGATACAGATACCCATGCGGATCAATATCCTTATAACTCCGGCAAAATCCACCTGCCCCGGTCCGATGATGCCATCCACCGCATCACCGGTCAGGATCGGCAGATACAGGGTTAATCCCACACTGATCACAGACATCAGCAGGGAAAGCAGCAAAAACAGCCAGTAAGGTTTTAAATATCCCATCAACTTTCGGAAGGTTCTCAGGGAACCAGTATGCGTTTGCTTCTTCATGCTCCCTGCACCTCCTTATTAAACTGTGACGCATAGATTTCCTGATAAACCGGACAATGCTCCATAAGCTCCCGATGCGTTCCCATGCCTACGATCTCTCCGTCGTCCAATACCAGAATCCGATCCGCCTGTTGAATGGAGACCGTCCGCTGGGATACGATAAAAATAGTAGGATGAAAATCCAGCTTTTGCAGCGCACTCCGAAGAGCCGCATCGGTTGCATAATCCAGTGCGGAAGTGCTGTCATCCAGTATCAGAATCTCTGGTCTCCGAACCAACGCTCTGGCTATCGTCAGCCGCTGCCGCTGCCCGCCGGAAAGATTCCGTCCATTCTGAGAAATCGGAGCGTCTAACTTCCCGTCCTTTTCTTCTACGAACTCCAATGCCTGCGCAGTACGCAACGCCTGATACAAGGTCTGCTCATCAGCAGTTTCATCTCCCCACAACAGATTTTCCCGTATAGTTCCTTTAAATAACACTGCCTTCTGCATCACGATCCCGATTTTTTCACGCAACTGTTCCTTTGGATATTCCTTTATATCCACACCGTTGATCAGAATCCGTCCGGAATCTGCATCGTAGAATCTGGGGATCAGATGAATCAGACTGGTCTTGCCGGATCCCGTACCGCCGATGATTCCGATCGTCTCTCCTTTCTTTACCTGAAAACTCATATGCTGTAACGCAGTATCTCCGGCATTGGGATAGGAAAAGGAAACATCCTGAAATTCTACGTCCATATCCGGTTCCTTCAAAACGGAAACGGGAGCTTCCGTATATGTCTGTGCAGTCTCCATCTCCAGCACAGCTTGGATTCGATTGCCACAGGCGATTGCCTTTGTGATCGTAATGATCAGATTTGCCAGTTTTACCAGTTCCACTAGAATCTGGTTCATGTAATTTACCAGCGCTACTACTTCTCCCTGGGTCAGGATACCGGTATCCACTTGGATTGCACCTGTAAAGAGCAAGGCAAGTACAGCCACGTTCACAATGATAAAGGTAAGCGGATTCATGTATGCGGAAATACGTCCGACAACTATCTGCAAACGGGTCAGTTTCTCATTATCGGAATGGAATCGGTTCCGTTCCGCATCCTCCTGATTAAACGCCCGGATTACCCGGACGCCGGTAAGATTTTCACGGGTAATCAAAAGAACCTGATCTAAGCCCTCCTGTACCTTACGGAATCTTGGAATGCTGATCAGCGTAATTCCGGTCACCACCAACGCCAATAACGGAATTGCAACCACAAAAATCAAGGCGGCCTTCCACTGAATGGTAAACGCCATGATCATAGCGCCAAATACAATAAACGGAGAACGCAGAAACAAACGAAGCACCATATTTACTCCGTTTTGTACCTGATTCATGTCACTTGTCATTCTGGTAATCAAGGTCGCACTCCCAACCTGATCGAGTTCAGAAAAAGAAAAACCCTGAATATGCTGGAATAGCTTTGTTTTCACAGTTGCAGCAAAGCCCACTGCCGCCTTTGCCGCAAAAAACTGTGCTGTCAGGGAGCAGGTAAGTCCAATGACCGCAAGCAGCAAAAGAATGCCTGCCATCTTCCAGATGTAGGGCATATTCTGCTCCCGTATCCCTACATCCATAATGGCAGCCATGACTAACGGTACAAACAATTCAAAGGAAGCCTCCAGCATTTTAAATAGTGGTGCCAGAATGCATTCCTTTCTATATGCCTTCAGGTATTTCAATAATTTCTTCACTTGCAATCTCCTCTTGCACGTCTTCTAAGCCTTGCACTTTGATTCATAAGTATAACAGATTTACATCAATTCTGCAATTCTGGTAACCGCTACATAGATTTCCGATATGCGGTACCATGTACGGTAATCAACGATGCCTGTTACCGGCAGCTTAAACACCCGCTGGAATTCCCGAACCGCTTCCTCTGTTCGGGGGCCATAGATCCCGTCAACTGCTATGGTAGGGATCGCCGGATAATTCTGAGCGATCCGGTTTAGCTGTTCCTGTACAGTCCGCACTGCCTCCCCGGTGGAACCCTGCTCTAATGCGGCTCCGGGCCAGGACAGTGGAACACCGGAAACGGTCTTTGCATTATTGATATAGATATTGTTTCCATAATAGTTACGAAGTATCTGTATAGCGGTATAATTTTGATCGGCCAGATACTTACTTCCCCACTGGCTCATCCAATTCGGACAGGTAACACGCTTTCCGTCGCAATACTGGGTCAGGATCGGCTGAAGGACATTCGGTCTGGAAAGATAGGAAGTAAACAGCCGGTCAACTACTGCGTCAATGCTTTCATAGGTTGATTTCCCGTAGATCCATTTATGATCATAAGCGGTAGAACTGGTAATGGTAAAACTATAGCCCTGATTCCGGTACCATTCCGTATAAACCCGGTTTAAGGTAAAGGACATGATCGCCAGAACATTTGCTTCAATGCATGCCTCCGGCCATGTGGAATAGATCTCACAGGACGCAACATTTTTAATATAATCCTTATACAGGACATAATAGTTTTCAGCAGTAGAATCTGTCGGGGCTCCGTCATGCACAACGATATATTCCGGCACCACTACCTCCGGAAGTACGATTTCTCCGGACTCATTTAGGGGCTTGATCTCCGCCTCCGGTATCTTTTCCGGATATTCTTCCCATAGGGTATGCCCGCCGATCACCGTCGGATCATACGCATCGGAATCCTCCGTTTCCGGCATCATGGGAACAAGCTGAATCGCTGTTTCATTGGAAAAAATCTGAACGCCGGCGATGAACCGTTCCAGAAAGCCGGGCGCCTCTATTCGGATATTATATTCCGCATAGGGCTGATTATCCGTCGGTTCCATGGAATATTCCAGTGGTGGTGCATCCAGACGGATCTCCTCGCTCATACCGTTTTCATCCGTCTCAATCTCCTGTAGCACCGCACCTGCACCTCCGGTATAGGAAATGGAGATCCGGGCATTTGCTATGGGTCTCCGCCCCAGAGCGGAAGTAATCTCGAACCGAATCCTTCCCTGCTCGGCGTCGGTTTCTGCATTTCTCTGCGGTAGCGTCTGCAATGTATCCATATCATACTTTCCAAATTTTATTTAAATTAGTATATGCAGAGAATAGAAAAACGAAACCGTTGAATCCGTGAAACAAAAAAAGCTGCCCGTCTTGTTTTACAAGAAGAACAGCCTAGCAGCAGTTCGTAGGGGAATCGAACCCCTGTTTTCGCCGTGAGAGGGCGACGTCTTAGCCGCTTGACCAACGAACCACAATACATTGTTTACACAACGGTATTAGTATAACAGGGGGTTTGCAAAAAAGCAAGCCTTTTTTTGCAAATAACCGTATCCCTGCACCTGCAAAGCTGCCGGGAACCTCACAAACCGTAAAATACCTTCCTGACTTCTCATGCCAGATAATCAAACAGACTGTATTGATCGGAGTCTGGAAGCTCATCCAGCAGTCCTAGCTGTGTAAATTTATCTATCGTAGATTTCCCGATCTTTGCCATCTCCCGCAGATTGTCTTTTGAAGAAAATCCACCGTTTTCTTTTGCTTGCCTTGCCGCATCTCGTACCTGTATCGCCGCTTTCCCTCCCAATCCTTCGATACTGCAAAGAGCAGGCATTAGCTTGCCATCAATAATCAAAAACCGTTCCGCTTCCGCCTGATAGATGTCAATCGGTATAAATTCAAACCCTCTGGCATACATCTCCAGCACCAGACGCATATCCTTTAAGCTGTCCAGATCCTTGTTTTTCTTATCCTGACTTTTTTGTATTTCGTTCATATGATATTCCAGTCTGGATCTGCCCATGCACATAGTTTCATAATTAAAGGCATCGGCACGGATACTGAAAAATGCCGCATAATATTCCAGCGGATAATGAATCTTATACCACGCTATCCGCCACGCCATCATAACATAGGCAGCCGCATGTGCCTTCGGAAACATATACTTGATCTTCTTGCAGGAATCAATATACCATTCCGGCACATCATGCTTCAGCATTTCCTCCTCCCATTCCGGTTTTAAGCCCTTACCTTTCCTGACACTCTCCATGATCGTAAAGGCAAGTCCTTTTTCCAGTCCCTGATGAATCAGGAATACCATAATATCATCCCGACAGCAGATTGCTGTTGAGATGACAGCAGTACCGGATTTGATCAGATCCTGCGCATTTCCTACCCAAACATCCGTACCATGAGCCAGACCAGCTATCCGCACCAGATCCGAAAACATAGTAGGCTTCGTATCCAAAAGCATCTGCATGGCAAAATCCGTCCCGAATTCCGGAATTCCCAGAGACCCCAATGGCACGCCGCCAATATCCTCCGGTGTGATTCCAAGTGCCTCCGTGCTTTGAAACAGGGACATCACCTGTTTATCATAAAGCGGAATATCCTTACAGCTGGTATTCGTCAGAAGCTCCAGTCGTCGTATCATGGTGGGATCATCGTGTCCCAATATATCCAGCTTTAACAGATTATGATCAATGGAATGGTATTCAAAATGTGTGGTAACGATCGGTGTATTCTGGTCGTTTGCCGGGTGTTGGATCGGTGTAAAGGAATAGATTTCTTCCTCTCTGGGTAATACGATCATGCCGCCCGGATGCTGTCCTGTAGTTCGCTTCACGCCAGTGACGCCCTGCGAAATCCTCTCAATCTCACAGTTCCGTTTCGTCAGATTACGTTCCTCGAAGTATTTCATCGTCATACCGTATGCTGTTTTTTCCGCTATGGTACCTATCGTTCCCGCCCGGAAGGCATGTCCCTTCGTAAACAATTCTTCCGTATACTGATGCGCATTGGCCTGATATTCACCGGAAAAATTAAGGTCAATATCCGGCTCCTTATCCCCCTTGAACCCAAGAAACGTCTCAAAGGGAATATCATGTCCCTCCTTTAACAAACTATGCCCGCATCTTGGGCAATTCCGTTCCGGCAGATCACAGCCGGAATTACCGGAAAACGCAGCTACTTCCGGAGAATCAAAATCCACAAAATGGCACTCCGGACAGATATAATGTGCCGGCAGGGGGTTGACCTCCGTAATTCCCGCCATAGTCGCAACAAACGAGGAACCCACCGAGCCTCTGGAGCCAACCAGATACCCATGATCATTGGAATCCCAAACCAGCTTTTGCGCAATGATATATAACACGGCAAATCCATTGGAAATAATGGAATCCAATTCCCTCTGCAACCGTTCCACAACCACCGGCGGAAGATCCGGCCCGTAGATCTCATGTGCCTTCTTATAACAGATGTCCGTTAAGGTCTCATCTGAATTCTCAATGACCGGCGGACATTTGTCCGGACGGACCGGCTTGATATATTCAATGCAGTCCGCAATACGGTTCGTGTTGGTAATTACAACTTCTCTCGCTTTTTCCGGCCCCAGATACGCAAACTCTTCTAACATCTCATCCGTAGTATGGAAAAACAACGGGCTTTGACGATCTGCCTCCTTAAAACCTTCCGATGCCTGAAGGATCGCCCGATAGATGGAATCCTCCGGATCCAGAAAATGCACATCGCAGGTAGCCACCACCGGTTTATGGAATTCTTCTCCCAGCCGGACGATCGTCCGGTTGTACTCCCTTAGATCCTCCATGGATTCTACCGGATAGTTTTCGTCCTCGATCATAAACTCGTTGTTTCCCAAAGGTTGAATTTCCAGATAATCATAAAAATTAACGATCCGGGTAAGCTCGTTGTCATCCGCACCATTTAAAAGCGCCTGATACAGTTCTCCCGCTTCACAGGCGGAGCCGACAAGCAGCCCCTCTCGGTATTGATTGATCATACTTTTGGGCATCAGGGGTCTGCGGTTAAAATATTCCAAGTGAGACATAGAAATCAGCCGATACAGATTGACCCTGCCGATCTCATTTTTAGCGAGGAGAATGCCGTGGTATCGGTGGGATTTTTTCACGCTGTCCGGCGTACTTGCCGCAAGCGTATTCAACTGATCCAGATTCTCCACGCCGCTTTCAGAAAGCATATGTACAAATTTTAAAAACATTTCTGCCGTCGCTTCTGCGTCATTGACCGCCCGATGATGCTGCTCCAGAACGATCTTTAACTCCTTAACAAGCCGGTCCAGAGTGTATTTTCCAAGATGAGGCAGTAAAACATGCGCCATACCAAGCGTATCCACGATCGTGTTATCAAAGGGCAGATTTAGATTCCGGGCTTCCTGTCCGATAAATCCCGTGTCAAAGGAAGCATTATGAGCGACTAAAACACCGTCACCGCAAAAATCCAAAAATGCAGGCAGCACCTCCCGGATCGTCGGCTGGTTTGCCACCATATCATCCGAAATTCCGGTCAGTCTGGTAATATTATAGGGGATCGGACGTTCCGGATTGACCAATTGGGAAAACCGTTGTGTGATCCTTCCCTGTTGAATCTTGACAGCCCCGATTTCCGTTATCTTATGAAATTTTGCATTTTTTCCTGTAGTTTCAATGTCAAATACGATAAACGTATCCCAAAAGGTTTGTTGTCTGGATCGGAGAACCAGATTCTTTAAATCATCGACAAAGTATCCTTCTACGCCATAAATGAGCTTAAAATCATCCTCAGCCTTCAACACATGATCCGCCACAGGAAAAGC
>CANPZL010000019.1 GCA_947589055.1 uncultured Lachnospiraceae bacterium
GTAAAGGTAACGTCGTCACTGGCTTTGATGATCACATCTTTGCTCTGGTTTTCTTCCAGAATGGAAGCAAATGCCTCACTTGTAAGGACGGGCTCCTCTACTACGACGACATCGCTTTCACCGATCGGGTTACCATCATAAGAAACATAATAATCAAAAGACTCCAAAACGGAATCATCCCAAATGGGAAGTTGGTACAATACACTGATGTCTGTAATTTGATTATTATCCAAATGTAACCGCCACAACTTCGTCAGCCCTGATAAGGCACTGATGTCACTGATTTGATTATTTTCCAAATACAGCTGCTCCAAATTCGTTAAGTTCGATAAAGCACTGATGTCACTAATTCGATTATTAGTCAAATATAACCAACACAATTCCGTCATCTCTGACAAGGCGCTGATGTCACTGATTTGATTATTATCCAAATATAACTCCCACATCTTTGTCATCCCTGATAAAGCGCTAATGTCACTGATTTGATTACCAGTTAAGCCCAATGCAGTCAAATTCGTCAAGGCAGATAATGCACGAATATCACTGATCTGATTGTTATACAAATACAAACTATCTAATTTTGTCATTCCGGATAAAGCACTTATACTACTAATTTGATTATTACACAAGTCCAGCCCTTCCATCTTCGTCATCCCTGACAAGGCACTGATGTCACTGATTTGATTATCATGCAAAGTCAAACCAGCCAAATTCGTTAAGCTCGATAAAGCACTGATGTCACTGATTTGATTATCATGCAAACCCAAACCAGTCAAATTCGTTAAGCTCGATAAAGCACTGATGTCACTGATTTGATTATCACCTAAATTCAGCCACTTCAAATTCGTTAAGCTTGACAAGACATTGATGTCACTAATTTGGTTACCAAGCGCATCCAATTCGACCAAATTTGTAAAAAATTGTATCCCCTGTAGGTTTTTAATTTCATTTTCATCATTATCATAAGTTATTAGATCTAACTCTTCTGTTGCAGCCGCTTCATCTTTTGTCAGTATTCCATCATGATTTGCGTCACATTGTTTTAATATTTTTTGATACAGTATTGCATCCGGTATACCGGTTTCATCATTTGCAATGATCTCATCGCTGTTTCCTACTTCCGCTGCCTGCGTGGGAATGCCGGTTGTAAACAATATACCCATCGACATCATCGCCGCCGACAATACAGCAAGTATTTTTTTCTTTTTCATACTTAATCTCTTCCTTTCTCCTTCTGGATTCGCAATAATCATTCACTACGTCTGCAAGCACAGACTGCCAGCTTGAAACTACTTTAGCATATTTTCCTCATGTTTGCAATATATTTGTATTGCAAAATACATTGCATTTTATGTTATTCGTAACCGGAACAAAATGCATTACCATTGTATGAAAGGGAGGTGTCAGTATGGCTTTTCAAATTAAACCGGACAAAAAAGAAAGTGAAAACAAAACCATTCGGTTTCCTTTACCACTGATAGAACGGATCAATAGTGTAATCTGGGAAAATGACGTGACCTTTTCCGGATTTGTAATACAGGCGTGCGAATATGCTTTAGATAATATGGAACCGCCAAAAAAGAAATAGTTATATACAAAAATAAGCAAACCTCTTGATCAAAAGGTTTGCTTATAAATGATGCCGGCGACCGGAATCGAACCGGTACGGGAGGTTAGTCCCGCAGGATTTTAAGTCCTGTGCGTCTGCCAGTTCCGCCACGCCGGCATTTGAATCAATTTCCAAAGGAAAATGATCGCATGGATGGAGGTGGATTCGAACCACCGAAGCAAGATGCAGCAGATTTACAGTCTGTCCCCTTTGGCCACTCGGGAATCCATCCATGTTAACGGTCTTTCCACCGCTGACAATATTAGATTATAATTGAAACCCATGAAAAAAGCAAGGGTTTTTTCTGATTTTTTCACTCTTTCCCTGTGAAATATCTCCGCTGTTTCAGCAACCGAAACGAATGGGAACCGTATAGCGTTTATCTATAAATTCACCCGAAGAACCATCGCCGATATTTTCGGCATTCGGATAAACAAACGGTTAAAGGCCACCCGATATGCAATAGGGTCCAGAAAATATCCGTCCTCGGTTGTCAGCATAAGCTGTGTCAGCACTGAACCATCCGGTATACCAAGCTCGGAAACACTGATCCTCAGTTCAAAATCCTCATAATTATTATTCAGGATTACGATCACTTTATTCGTTTCATCAAACCTTCCATATGCAACCGCCTTATGAGAACCGTGCAAAAATCGGTAAGAGCCTCGCATCAATGCGGAATTTTCCTTATGGATCCGAATGATTTCTTTATGAAATGCTATCAATTCCTTATCTTCATGTCCCCAAGGATACGTTCTCCGGTTATCCGGATCCGTCCAGCCGCAGACGCCGGCTTCATCGCCATAATAAATCGTCGGAGCTCCCGGCCACGTCATCTGAAAAACGACCGCCTCCCGGAAAACGCCTTTATTGATATTCTGATTGGCAGCTTCCGGTCCTACCGTATGGGTCCTTCCTACCATACGATTCGTCCGGGTCAAAAAGCGGGAATGATCGTGATTCGATAATTCATTCATCGCTACATATAAGGACTGATGGTGAAACCGAGACATATGATGCCGCAACGCCCCGATAAATGCGTCCGGATTCCCCAGCAGATCCCCACGGAATTCATCGCTATGCTTTTCCAGTCCCGTCAAAAACCATGTGATCGGTTCCATAAACGCATCATAGTTCATAACCGTATCCCACTGGTCGCCTAACAACCAATCCTTAGGATCTCCATAATGCTCCGCCAAGATAATAGCATCGGGATTCGCTTCCTTTACCGCCTTTCTGAAATCCCGCCAGAACTGATGATTAAATTCCGGACTATGCCCCAGATCGGCGGCAACGTCCAGTCTCCAACCATCGGCATTATATGGCGGCGATACCCATTTTTTTGCTATATGCAGGATATAATCATATAATTTCTGTGAATCTTCGTAATTTAACTTGGGCAGCGTATCATGCCCCCACCAACCGTCATAGGTATCATTATAGGGCCATTGATTCGGATCGCTGAATTTAAAAAAGCTCCGATAGGGACTGTCAGCCGATACATAGGCGCCGGCTTCATATCCTTCCTGATTTTCATAGATACCTTCCTTATCCAGCCATTTATTAAAGGAACCGCAGTGGTTAAAGACACCGTCCAGTATGATACGCATTCCACGCTTATGCACTTCCTGTACCAGTTCAATAAACAGTTGGTTACTCGCTTCCAGATTTTCTTTGTTCGTTACTCTGGTGATATAGCGGGTCGCCTCCCGGTTCGGGGCATCCCCCTGCGACAGACACTCTCCCTCATCTTTAACAATCCGCCCATAATGCGGATCCACATAGTCATAATCCTGACTGTCATACTTATGGTTGGACGGAGATACAAAAATAGGATTTAAGTAGATGACATCAACGCCCAGATCCTTTAAATAATCCAGTTTGCACATCACACCCTTTAGGTCGCCGCCATAAAATGACCGCACGTCCATTGCATCCGGATATTTTCCCCAGTCCGTAATTCTTCTGGTTCCGGCACCGATATAACTATATTCATTGTCCAAAACATCATTGGACGGGTCCCCATTATAAAATCTGTCCACAAATATCTGATAGAATATAGCCCCTTTCGCCCAATCCGGCGTCGTAAAGCCGGGTGCGATCTGGAAATTATAATAAGAATTCAAGTCTTTAGCCGCACCGATCTTATTATAATAACAAGTGATCCGCCCCGCCTTGATCTGAAAACAATATTCACACATTTCTTCCGGAAGCTCCGGAATGATATATTCATAATAATCAAACAGCTTATCGGAAAAAGAACGCTTCATCTCCAACCGCTCGCCCTGCCAGATCAAGTAAACCCGTTCAACATTATCAATAGCCGTACGGAATCGAAGCCGCAGACGATCGCCTGCTGCCGGTTCTTCCGGTTTTCGGTAAAATTCCGTCCCATCGCTGAACAAGGCTCCAAGATTCAACACCGGGCGGGCAGAGAATGCATATTTCAAGTTTTTTTCAGCTCCTGAAAGCGTTCCGAAGTTTGTATTGAAATTCATATTCTCTTCCTCCTGATACACATTTTAATATAAATCTTCTCATTTGTATACGAAAGAATTTAAAAGTAAAAAGGACAGCCGCTATATGCTGTCCTTTTGGAGAAGGTATTTTGTTACTTATGGGTGTAGCAAAAAACTATAAATGTATTGGGGGGTTACAAGTTTATTATAGCAAATCCCCCTGAAAAGTGTTCACAAACAATTTTTAGTTTTTTCTATTCTTTTGTGCAAAAAAACCATAGTATTTCTTTTTAAATTCAAATCCCGACAGCAAAATAGATAATTCAACCGTCCTAAATTGGTAATTTGTTATAGTTGTCAAATATTAAACAAATAATTCTTCAAATTCTCTGCCATCGATCCGGTCTTTTTCCAGCAATAACGCCGCACAACGATGAAGAACATCCATATTGGCCTCCAGTATCTTTCTGGCTTCCCCATAGCATTCGTCAATCACCCGTTTGACTTCCTGATCGATCTGATTGGCTGTGGTCTCGCTAAAGCTCTTTGCATGACCTAAATCCCTGCCTAAGAAAACCTCCTCTTCGTCCGAATCCTCATAATTGATCAGGCCCAGACTCTCAGACATACCGTACTTTGTCACCATGGAACGTGCAGTCTGCGTCGCTACCTTAATATCCTGAGATGCCCCTGTCGTTATATCTTCAAAAATCAATTCCTCCGCTATCCGACCGCCGAAATCCACCATAATATCCTGACGCAG
The DNA here is from genome assembly GCA_947589055.1 of uncultured Lachnospiraceae bacterium. Taxonomy (GTDB): domain Bacteria; phylum Bacillota; class Clostridia; order Lachnospirales; family Lachnospiraceae; genus CAG-632. The sequence continues at coordinate 4,832 of CANPZL010000019.1, forward strand.
CATTCCCTTTGTCGTGAATTCATTATCATTCTGGGGAAGACGCATGGTATATCCTGCCGCTCCCTCGCCTGTCGGAATGATGGATACCGCATAGACCGGCCCTACGTCGGGCAGTAAATGATATAGGATCGCATGCCCTGCCTCATGGTATGCAGTAATCTTTCTCGTCTTTTCCGGCAGCAGGCGGCTGCGTTTCTCCGTTCCCACGCCAACCTTAATAAACGCCTTATCCACATCCTGTTTCTGGATAAAATGCTGCCCACGCTTTGCCGCCAGAATAGCCGCTTCGTTCATCAGGTTCTCTAAATCCGCTCCCGTGAATCCGGACGTCGTTCTTGCCAGTTCGTGAATATCTACATCATCGCCCAGCGGTTTATTCTGGGTATGAACCTTCAAAATATCTTCCCTTCCCTTCACATCCGGACGACCGACTACTATCTTCCGGTCAAACCGTCCCGGACGAAGAATTGCCGGATCCAGAATATCCACCCGGTTCGTCGCCGCCATAACGATAATTCCCTCATTGACACCGAATCCGTCCATTTCCACCAAAAGCTGGTTCAAGGTCTGTTCCCGTTCGTCATGTCCGCCTCCGAGACCGGAGCCACGTTTTCTGGCTACCGCATCAATCTCATCAATAAATATGATACAGGGGGCATTTCTCTGTGCTTCCGCAAACAGATCCCGCACTCTGGAAGCCCCGACACCGACAAACATCTCCACAAAGTCCGAACCGGAAATGCTTAGAAACGGAACCTTTGCTTCACCGGAAACCGCCTTTGCCATCAGGGTTTTACCGGTTCCCGGAGAACCGACCAAAAGAATACCCTTGGGTATCCTTGCACCCAGACTGACATATTTATCAGGATTTTTCAGAAAATCCACAAGCTCTTCCAGTTCCTGCTTTTCCTCTTGCAGTCCTGCAACCTTGTTAAAATCAATCCCATGATTGTATTCGATCATGACCTTAGCCCGGCTTTTTCCAAAATCCATCATTCTTCCGCCACCGGAATTCTGCATGGAAGAAACCATAACAAGCATAAGCAGACCTGCCGCCCCTATGACGATCACATAGGGCAGTATCTGGAGAAAGGCACTTGGCCTTGTAACATCCTTTACAACCATCTTGACCTCACTTGCGTCCGGCTGTTCATTTTGCTCCTGAACCATCTGGATCACCTGATTTACATCGGAAACATAAAAGTCAAATACCTCGTATGATTCTTTTTTGATCACGGTTACAACACCGGTCGGCACTTCGCTATTCTGAGAGATCTGAACGCTGTATATATTCTCTTCCTGTAAATCTGTTTCAAAGTCGATCAGGTTATAATCGTCCAGCTTGATTGCTTTACTTCTCGAATAAATAAAATATGCAAATATAATCAGTATAAACAGAATCGAAAACCATAAAAAGCCACGCAGCACTCCCTGTTTATCCATTGTTTTCTCCTTTCTGTACTTCCACTATTCCAATGTAGGGAAGATTTCTATATTTTTGCCCATAATCTAAGCCATATCCCACCACATATGCGTTAGGGATCACAAATCCGCTTTCCTCGACCGGAACTTCCTTTTCCCGGCGTTCCGGCTTGTCCAAGAGCGTAATCAGCCGCAGGCTTTCCGGCCCCCGGCTTTTCAGGATCGGCAGGAGATAGGCCAGCGTATTGCCGGAATCAATAATATCCTCCACCAGAATCACATGCTTTCCCTCAATCGATTCTGACAGATCCATAACGATCTTTACCCTGCCCTGAAATTCGGTTCCCGCACCATAGCTGGACACCGACATAAAATCCATCGTAGTCGGCACCGTCAGTCGTTTTGCCAGTTCACACAGAAAAAAAACGCTTCCCTTCAATATGCCGATCAGATGAACCTTCTGCCCTGCATAATCCCGATTGATCCGGTCCGCCATTTCCTGAATCCTTGTTTCGATTGCTTCCTGGGAAATCAAAACTGATATTTTATCCATTGCTTTCTCCTTTTTCACAGTGGAATTCAACTGTCATAACCTGCTTTGTATACGCATTTATCTTTACATCTTCACCTATCCGCATTCCTATAATCCAGTATACCCGGCTTCCGGAAGCCAAAACCAACGTAGACCGTCGTTTCTCTTGTGGTATTTTGTTATCAATAAAAAACCGGGATACTTTTTTTCGTTCTCCCTGTTCATTCATGATGAAATAATCTCCCGGCAAAGGATACCGTATGAAGAAAGTATCATTTATTTTACCATAATCTAACATTTTCGTATATACTTTTTTTGAAATTTCCCTTCCGCTATCCCACGTCGATACGTGCGCTTCCAGACAGCCAAATCCGGGAATCACTGTTACCCCCTCCGGCGATACTAAAACCGGTTCCAACCGCTTTCCTTCCTTTCCTTGCATATACTTCTGTATCCGAATACCCCGGTATGTTCGATGGGCCGTTATACCATATGGCAGCATCACCTGTTTTCCTGCCGGCTTTTCTAACAGCTCCAGCACTTGTTCCACGTGCTGCCGCTCCAGATCTTTTGCTTCGCCGGAACCATTTTGCAGCAGCCGGTAGATTAGATGGCGCCGGATCAGCTGCGGCTGTGCCGCTAAGCCCTCCCCATTGACTTCCCACCCGTTTTCCACGGGTCGAACCAATTCTTTTTCCAGTCTTTCTGCCTGTTCTTCTGCATAATTCCAATATTCCGTTGCCAAATCTGCGGTTTCCGCCATATGCAGAACCGCCTGATTATTTAACTGCTCCAGTTGGGGAATGATACGATTCCGTATCCGGTTTCTGGAATAGTCTTCCGTTTTATTTGACGCATCTATATAATAATGTATCTGCTTTTCTTCTAAATATGCTTCGATTTCCCTTCTGCTTACCCCCAGCAGAGGCCGAATGACCTTCCCCCTGATCGGTGAGATTCCGCCCAGCCCCTTCATGCCTGTTCCCCGGATCAGATGAAACAGGAGGGTTTCCGCCCGGTCGTTTCGATGATGGGCCACTGCTATTTTCTTACAGTCCTTTTCCCTGCTCACCTGTTCAAAGCATTCGTAGCGATATTGTCTGCCTGCCTCCTCTACCGAACAGCCAAGCTCCTTTGCATATCCCGCTATATCCTTCCGAAAGCAGCTGCACGGTATAAAAAGCTTAGAGCATAGGCTTTTAACATACCTTTCTTCCTCGTCTGCTTCCTTCCGCAGCATATGATTGATATGAACGACGTATAAGGAGAGCGCCTTCTTTTCCCTTAGTTCCTGCAAGAGCATGAGAAGACATACGGAATCTGCCCCTCCGGACACACCGACGACAACACGATCCCCCGGATCCAGCATATGATATTCTTCAATGGTTCTCTCTACCTGTTCCAGCATATCCGTTCCTCCTCCTGCTTTTCTATGTCTATCATCTTACCGAATCTAACCAAAAAATGCAAGAAATGGGTATCCTCTCTATTTTTTCCAGATTCCAAGTACCAATACGCTGGCGTCGTCCCGCATTCCCCTGCTATTCATTCCCTGTACCCGGTTCAGTAGCTCTTCTGCCAGTTCCTGCGGATTGCGTGCGTCAATTTCCAATATCAATTCTTTTAAACATTCCTCTTTATTTTCAAACAGGATCCCGTCCAACACTCCATCGCTCACCATGATAATCATGTCACCGTGATACAGTTTTTTCTGGATCGCATCGATTTCCGTCTGTTCCCGGATTCCTACCGGAAGAGTGGTAGACTGAATGCTTTCGATCCATTTCCCCCGCTTGATAAAGGTAGTCGAAGCTCCCATCTTTAAGAATTCCCCAACTCCGGAATACAGATCTACCATACACAGATCCAGCGTGGTAAACTGCTCTCCCTGTCCCTGCATGGCGATCAGCTCGTTTAGCATTTCAATAGCCGCCTCCTTCCGGAAACCGGCTTCCAGCATTTCCTCTAACAGCTCTACCAGCTGCTCGCTTTGATGCGAGGCGTCCTCGCCACTCCCCATACCATCTGCCAGCATCATCAGAAGCTGACCGTTTTTCAGTTCCATCTGAGAAAAATTATCTCCCGAAATAAGCTGTCCTTCCTTCGTGATCCGTCTGGCTCCTGTCAAATACCGATAATGGGTATCCTCCTCAAAGGTAACGACGTCATATTCCCGATTGATGATCATACGGCTTGCAGGTGCTACACGATAGTGGCACCCCAATGCTTGGCTGATGATCTCGGAGGCTTCCTTTGCAGTCATGACCCTGCCCCGTATCGTGCGGGCGGAAAGATAGATTTCTTTTCTTCCGCACATTCCCTTTACCATTACCATGTGCCTTACCCGCACATTTTGTCGTTCCAGTTCGTGTATTACCCGGTTTTCCTGCTGCCGGTCAACGTCCATAGGCGTATACAGGCCGGAGGTGAATTCCCGGATACTAGCGCCTATCTCCCCCATCTGCCGGGCAAACGTGAGCGGCCTCAGGCTTTGCTCGCCGCCGCTTACAGCGTATGCCGGTTCCCCAAAGGTTCTTCCAAGCTTAGTGAACACACCGGCAAAATCCAGAAGCTGTAACCGGGCCATTTTCTGCACCTCACTATTTACCAGCGTTTGTCTGGATTCTGCTTCGCCTGACGTATTCTTCAGCATATAGCTTTTCGGGGTAAAGACGAACAAAAGTCCGGCGGACGCCAAGCCCCGCAGCGCCTGTACCTCCAGCAGTTGAGAATAATAGAAAAACCCCAGAAAGCCCATCAGGGCAAGGAAGCCGAAAACCTCCAGCCACTTGCTCCATTCGCCTAAGAAAGCGGCTCCAAGACTTAATAAGACACAGATTGCCACCCATTCTACCTGCTGGGTCCGAACTGCCAATATGACACCACAGATAGTACCCACGCTTGTCCCATAAGAGACGCCATAGCGATAGGACATATAAAGGATCAGATAATAGATCACGCCCTGCAGCGCAGTAAAATATCCCGCCACCTGCAACGGAACGCCCCAGAGGGCTATCGCCATTAAAACCAGCGTGCTAAGAAGATTTTCACTTTTCATAATATCTTCTTTATTACGGATCACCTGCAATGCCTGTTCCAAGATCAAAGTAAAGCAGATCACCATAATCCCTTCTAAGACCGGCATATACCAAGCCTCTGCATGATCTGCCAAGATTCCCAAAAGCCCGAAGCCGCCTGCTTTTTCACCGGGGAATAAGTAGGCGCCGACGTCATTCATGGAGCCGGCATTTAAGCCCTCTGTTGGAAGAACCTTCCAAAGCAGGCCAGAAACCATAGTAATAGCGCCTGCCAAAGTCGCTATGGGCATTGGGTTTTTCTGCCGCTTATCTGTTGGGATCAGCACAATTCCTATTGTAATCAGTAACAAAAGCACCCCATATTTCACGATACCGGGTAACGAAAAGGTAGATGCGATACCCAATAAAATCGCTCCATACAGTCCCCATGAGCCACAGCCTGCCAGATATGCCGCTACAAAGATTGCGCTTGCAAAAGGATACATGCCTGCCACCTCTGCCCGTGCCGCAAGAAATGCCAGTATGTAGACCCAAATCGTTTCTTTTTTGAATTGTTTTTCCAGATTCATTTCGATTCACCTCCATTTTCATGGAGTTTATTATAGAAAGAACCCGTCTTGAATCTTGTCGTTTTTTGGGAAACAAATTCCTGAATATTCCCCATAGAATGTATAAGAATCGCTGTCAGGCGGCTGAGATTTAAGTATTAAACATAATCCTTTCATTTTGAAACAGTCTTGCCGTCAGCCATGCGAACAAAGCCCCGGTGAGCAGATTAGATAAAACAGCGAATAAAAATCCCGGAACGGTTACTTCAAACGTAAATATATTTTTCAATGCTATGGTTGAGCCATAAAAAGGAATCAGATATTGAATATCAACCACCTCTTCCTTGAATATAGACATAACTCCGACTGCTATAACCGCCATATAGACCGGCGTAATATATGTGCTGCCTTCCTTCATGTTCTTTGCAAAGGTAGCACAAAGTGCAATCAGCGCTACATATAAAAATACCAATGTAACAATGATTATCAGCATCATACACATCTGAACCGGAGAAAACCTTAAATCCTGTCCTAACATATCTCCTAAGGTTCGATATAACAGCGGCATGGCAAATATCATAGCGCCCCCGTAAACCAGCGCAGAAAAGCCGGATAAAATCATTAAGGCAAACAGCTTTCCATACACAATCGCACTCCGTTTGATCGGAAGCATCAGCAGAGCCGCCATAGTTCCCCGCTCCTTCTCGCCTGCAAAGCTGTCGGTTCCCAGACTCACTGCTCCTGCAAAAAGCAGAATGGTTATCATATATGGGATCACGGTTCCAAACAGTTTTCCTTGTGCCTTATTATCATTTTGTATGACAGATTCATCGTTTTCCTTATCTACGGTAAACACGGTCAACTGCTCCAGATCGCCAATCCGCTGTCCCAGCAAGCTCTGTCGATAAGGTTCTATTATATCTGCAAGAATATCCCTTCTGGCATTATCAGAATAATCCTCCGATGGATTATAAAAGGTTTTTAAATCGGGGGCTGCTGCACCTTCCTTATATTCCATAATCTGTTCATCAAAATCCTCCGGAAAGGAAAGGAGCAGATCCAGATCACCGGAATAGATCCGATCCTTTCCGGCGGCGAACTCACTCTCATCTTCCGTCCACACTATATGATAAACCGTATTACCAATCGTAACGATACCCGGCTGCTGCGGATCCTGCTTAATTGTCTTAATATATTCCTGAAAGCTCTCGGAAGCTCCATATATCAGGATCGTAGGTTCATGTGCCGCCCGATCCTGCATCATGGAAGCCGCCATTATCCCCATCAGAAGATATATACCGATCACCACCATTGCAGGCATGACAAACAAACCGAATATCATTTTCTTATCGGAAAATACACGATATAATTCTTTGCGCATCACGATTGCGGTCGCTTTCATTTCTCTACCTCCATGACCCGACGATACATTTCAAAGAAAGCATCCTCCAGATCTTCTGTATGATTTATGGCTAACGCTTCCTCTAGTGTCCCCTGAAAAGCACAGGTTCCCTGTATGATCATTGCCATACGGTCACAAAGCTTTTGCGCTTCTGACATGATGTGCGTGGACACGATGATGAGCTTCCCTTTCTCCCGAAGCAGACGCAGATAATCCGTTACCGCACGGGCGGTAATGATGTCCAGTCCGTTGGTCGGCTCATCGAAAATGATAATATCCGGATCGTGTGCAAGACTGACCGCTATCGACGCCTTTTGCTTCATGCCGGTAGACAGCTCCTCCATACGCTTGTCCTCAAACTCCTGAATACCAAAATAATCAAACAGTTCCTTTTGGCGGCGTTCAATATCTTCCTCCGGCATTCCGTGGAGCCGTCCAAAAAACCGGAACAGGTATTTCGGTGTAAAATGCGGATCCAGTTTTATCTCATTTGTCAGAAAAGCGGTAATCCGACGTATCTGTTCGCCTTCCTTACCGGTATCCAATCCGTTTACCAGAATTTTTCCTTCCGTAGGCTGTAGTAAAGTAGCAATACAACGGAGCAGCGTCGTTTTTCCTGCTCCATTTGGCCCAAGTACACCGAAGATCTCTCCGTCACGAGCGGTAAAGGATACCTGTCTGACTGCCACTTTCATGCTGGAACTGCTTTTTTGTTCCGCCATCTGTTTTTTATTCAGCTTATATATTTTTGTTACATTTTGTATCTCTATCATATGATTTCTGCTTTCCTTGCGAATCTTTAGAATTAGAAAAGCCATTGTAATCATCTTCTACAACGGCTTTTATTCCCCTTCTCTTGGTTTAATTGTAGTATCTCCCGGTTTGATCAGATTTAGAAGCTTTCTTGCAGTCTCTTCCACAAAGGCATCCGTCTGTTGATATGCCTCCTGCTGCTGCAGCTGCTGCGTCCGTTCTTCCTCGGCGGCCTTATCCTCCTCTAATAGCGCTATGGTTTCCATATTTTCCTGATATTGCCGCTTCAGCGTATAATACCGTACAAGCAGGGCTGTACAAAGAACCAGCAGAATAAGACTGACTATCAGCATTCCTTTTCGACTTTCGCTTTTTGTCGTTGCTCTTTTACCCATCCTTACCTTCCTTTGCATCTTTCATTTGCTTTATTGTACTGTTTTTTGTCTTTTTTTTCAATAAGGATTTCACTTTTTGAAATAGAAACAACACCATTCCACAGCTAAAAGGACTGATCCCCCAGTTATACAGTAAAACGCCGCAGCCCATTCCCATCAGAACGAAAGCCCGAACCTCTCCCTGATTATAGGAATATAACACAGCAAAGATCAGACAGCCTGCACCCAGACCGAATAATATATCCTCTACCGCAGTCATGAATACACTATGTTTTATCACACTGCGAAGTATTCGGAAAAAATCATAATAGAACACCAGAAGCATTCCCCAAAAGGCGGTAATGAAGAATGTCTGAAGCTCCTGCCATATTTCCGGCGACATATTACCGGAACAACCTGCCAAATAAGCCCTTTTCTGACGCCGCTTCTTTGGTATTGGTATAAATGAAGCTGTCGACCGTACCATCTATCTCCACTTCGCCTTTTTCTAAGGTCAACTTCGTCACATGAAGCTCGCTTCCCTTAATCGACAACAGCCCCATATCCGTTTCCAATACAATCTCTGCTTCATTAAACGCTTTCACATCTCGAACCCCTGAAATCGCACCGACACTTCGATTCAGCAGGTTTACCTTATGGGGTCTCGTTCCAACTCGCTCTTCCATATCCTTTCCCCCTCCCTTTTGCAATATATGAGGGGAAAGACATGTTTATTCCTGATTTCAGATTTCTCTATAAATACCGGAATAATTCCTTTGCTTCTTCCTTTTTTACCGTATCCGCTACGTCTAAGACCTCGGCCTTTACCGAACGATTCCCAAACTGAATCTCCAGAACATCTCCGGCCTTAACATCATAAGACGCCTTAACTACCTTGCCATTCACCATAACCCTGCCTGCATCACAGGCCTCGTTTGCCACCGTTCTGCGCTTAATCAGACGGGATACCTTTAAATACTTATCCAATCGCATGTAATCTCAACCTCCATTATAAGTGTTTCACGAAATCAAATCTTTTACTACTTCACCGGCAATGATCAATCCTGCAACGGAAGGAACAAATGCAGTGCTTCCCGGTATCTCTCTGCGGTCTGTACAATGCCTTTTGGTTTCAGGAGGGCAAACGCAATGCGTCCGGCAGCTAATCTCCATGTCCTCAACAGGACGAATCGGCTGTTCCTCTGAATAAACCACCTTTAATTTCTTAATTCCACGTTTTTTCAGCTCCCGCCGCATCACCCTGGCCAGCGGATCTACCTTCGTCTGGTAGATGTCCGCCACACAAAATGCCGTAGGATCCAGCTTGTTTCCCGCACCCATGCAGCTTATGATCGGGACGTTCGCTTCGGTACATTTCATCACCAGTTCCAGCTTTGCAGATACCGTATCCACAGCGTCTACCACATAGTCGTAATCCTTGAATGTGAATTCAGAAGCAGTCTCCGGCAAAAAGAAACAGGAGTGCAGGTTTACATCGGCGTCCGGATTGATCTCCAATATCCGTTCCCGCATCACCTCTGTCTTTAGCTTTCCAATGGTTTTTCTCGTAGCAATGATCTGCCGGTTCAAATTTGTCAGACACACACGGTCATCATCAACCAGATCAAAAGCGCCAATCCCGCTTCGTACCAGTGCTTCACAGACATATCCGCCTACGCCTCCGATGCCGAACACCGCCACACGACAGTTTGCCAGCCGCTCCATAGCGGCTTTTCCAAAAAGTAATTCTGTTCTTGAAAATTGATTTAACATATCCTTCTGCACTTTCTCCGTCTCATGCTGGTCGGTTTTCCCTGAATAAACCCCCGTTGTTTATATAAGCTTATCTAAAATGAGTATAACAAACAAGCGAACTTTTTTCATCTGGTTTTTATACGAAACCATTTCACAAAAAATTCACAAAAAATGTTAGCACTCACTCTTGACGAGTGCTAACATAAGTGTTATAACACAAATAGAACAAAGGAAAGGACATAAAAATCCTAACATCCCCTGTTCCAATTAACAATTTACCGAAATAAAATTTAATGAGGAAAAGGAGCGATGACCTATGATGACACCTAGTATTTTTAGAGAAAACTTATTTGACGATTTCTTTGACGACTTTTTTGATTTTCCTGCATTTAACGAGAAGGAAATGCAGAAGGCACAAAAAAAGCTATATGGAAGGCATGCCGCAAATATGATGAAAACGGATGTGAAAGAGCAGGAAGACCATTATGAGGTAGACATTGAACTGCCGGGCTTTCAAAAAGATGAGCTTTCCATTGAACTGAATGAAGGCTATCTGACCATAACTGCCGCTAAGGGTCTAAATAAAGAGGAGACCGAAAAGGAAACCGGCAAATTTGTCCGTCGTGAGCGTTATGCCGGCAGCATGAGCAGATCCTTTTATGTTGGGGAAGATGTGAAACAGGAGGATATACATGCAAAATATGAGAGCGGCGTTTTGAAACTGTCGGTTCCAAAAATGGAAAAGAAGCCGACGGTTGATACATCAAAATATATAGCCATCGAAGGATAATAGTCAAAGGATAAGCAGTCCGAAATCCAATACCCCATAACTGGTATGATTTCGGGCTGTTTTCCTTGTCTGGTTATCTATTCTTCATAAATTGCAGCAACCGGACACCCTTCTAGTGCCAGCTGTGCTTCAGAAGCCGCCTCCTCCGGTACATCGCCTTTCATGGCTTCCGCAACATTATCATCCGTCATGGTAAACACACTGGGACAGGTCGCAGCACACAAGCCGCAGCCTATACAATTTTCATTTACCGCATATTTCATTTTCTTTCCTCCAGTACTGCGTTGAACTTATTTTCCATACCTTCTTAGTATACCCATATTTCATCAGATTAAAATAGTATTGCATACGTAATGTAAACCGGCGGTACCGATATATTTCCCTGCCTTAGACGAAGGGAATACAAAAAGGCCATCCTTTGATGGCCTTTTCCTATACACCTATGATATTCAGAACTAGTTTACCATATCCTTTAATGCCTTACCTGCCTTGAACTTAGGAGCCTTAGAAGCTGCAATCTTCATGGACTTGCCGGTTCTAGGGTTTCTGCCCTCACGAGCAGGTCTATCAACAACCTCGAACGTACCGAATCCAACTAACTGAATCTTCTCACCTTTCTTTAACTCTTCAGCTACCACATCTGTAAAAGCCTTAACTGCTTTCTCAGCATCCTTCTTGGTTAATTCGGTCTTAGCTGCGATTGCTGCGATCAATTCTGTCTTGTTCATCGAAAATATCCTCCTCTACAATGAAAAAAATCTTATTCTGCACCTAAATCTTCTCCATCTCTAAGTGCTGTATTCCATCAACCTTACGAAAAAGGTCAACGCCTACATACATTTATACAATTTTCCTTGTCATTTGTCAAGAAAAATACATAATTTTCCGCTATTTTGAATCTTTGCCTATCCTTCCATCTGTTTTCCGAGGAAATTTGCGGCAATCACAGCGGTTTTTTGCTCTGTTTCGCCCAGTGGCTCCGCCTCCGTCCTGCTCAGGATGATCACTGCGCCGATGGCATCTCCTTCACATAAAATGGTCTGAACAACCTCGCCATAATATTCTTCATCACTGTTAGAAAGAATCTTGATATATTTCTTTTCGCCTTTTTTTGCTAAAATGGATTCCCGGTCATTGATGGCCTCCTCCAGCTCTTTATGCAGAACCTTGCCGATAAAGTCCTTTTTGGGGGCGCCGGCAACCGCTATGATCTGATCCCGATCCGAAACGCAGACCGCATGACCGATGATTTGTGCTGTTGCATCCACATACTGCTGTGCAAAAGCTCCAAGCTCTCCTATTGGCGAATATTTTTTTAATATGATCTCTCCATCCTTATCTGTAAAGATTTCCAGTGGATCGCCTTCCCGTATCCGCAGGGTTCGCCGAATTTCCTTCGGAACCACCACTCTTCCTAAGTCGTCTATTCTCCTAACTATTCCTGTCGCTTTCAACTCTTTTTCCTCCAATTCATAAAATTAGTATATTGTCTTCCAGTAGTGCTATTATCTGTAAAAATACTAAAAATATGCGTGAAAAATGAAATCCAGGAATATTCTATTCTTCTGTATATTTTTGTTCCTCCTGTTGCCGCAGGAACTTTTTGATCGCTCCCCGTACCGAAGGCTCGTTTCCTTCTTTCAGTCGTGAGATATTTGTACAGTGCTTTACGATCACACATAAGCAGACAAGTCCAAGAATCACCAGACAAATAAAGCTTTTTGTTTTCAGAAAATAAAAAATGGGATAAAAAAATGCAGTAGAAAAGGAAGCGCTGCAGCCCCAATCCGTAATGAGCATCAGCACAATCGCAATAACTGCCAGCAGAAGAAAGCCCCGCAGGTCTGTAGCCAAGATCAAGCCTCCCAGCGTTGCAAGCCCTTTACCACCCCGAAACTTTAAATAAAACGGAAAAATATGTCCAAGAACAGCGGCGCCACCTGCTGTCACATCTGCGATTTGAAAACCGGGAAACATTAGACTTGCCAATCTTGCTGCCAAAAAGCCCTTCATGAAATCTACCACCATTACAAGGATACCACTGGTCTTACCAAGTATCATAAATGCATTTGTCGTACCAAGATTCTTCTGTCCTACACTTCGCAGATCCACGCCTTTGGATTTTGACAGCAGATAGGACGGACTAATACACCCCATCAGGTAGCCCATTATCAAGCAAAATGCAAATTCCATAGCAACCTCTCCTTTCCCTTTTGTAGATCAAATGCGGCATTCAGACGCCCGTGTTTTTATACTTTACGCATCAAACCAGAACCGATATTTATATTAGTATACTACAAATCTCATTGCTTAGGAACAAAAAAACTGTATTTTTATAACTTTTTCTGAAGATTTTCTTTCTTTTTTATGAAAACCTGTCCGCTTTCCGGCGGCTACAGCTTTAAATCCCCTTCCCGGATCCAGCCGATCCGTCTGCAAATCAATCCAAAGGCCCATGTCAGAACTGCCGGAAGAAGAAAACAGATCAAGAGCATTCCCAGCCAGTCAAACCAAGTAATTGAGGTTCTTGCCCCTTCCGCTATCTCATTCAGCCAGCCGGTATACACACCTATCTGTCCCACCAGACCGCAGGTTCCCATACCGGAGGCGATCGCTTCTCCGTTCATTTCCATATGAAACAGGCAGGTTGCGATCGGTCCGGTAATCGCAGAGGTCAGAATGGGCGGAATCCAGATTCTTGGGTTCTTTACGATATTTCCCATTTGCAGCATACTGGTTCCTAAGCCCTGTGAAATCAATCCGCCTATTTTATTTTCCCGATAGCTCATAACTGCAAATCCTATCATTTGTGCCGAGCAGCCCGCTACCGCAGCCCCTCCTGCCAGTCCGGTCAGACTTAATGCGGCACAGATAGCAGCACTGCTGATCGGCAGGGTCAATGCGATTCCCACGATCACGGAAACCAGGATTCCCATAGCAAAGGGACGCATATCCGTGGCCCACATAATCACACTTCCTACCGCACTTGCCCCTTTTCCAATGTATGGGGCAAGCCACATGGAAAGCAGCACACCAGTACATATAGTAACGAATGGGGTAACGAGTATATCAATCTTCGTTTCCTTGGATACCAATTTCCCAAGCTCGGTTGAAAGAATGGCGATCACCAACACTGCCAGCGGTCCGCCTGCACCGCCTAAGCTATTTGCCGCAGTTCCTACCGCAAGCATGGAAAACAACACCAGCGGCGGCGCCTTTAATGCAAAAGCAATGGCTACCGCCATAGCGGGCCCCGCAACCCCTTTCGCAAAATTACCAATGTCAACCAAGATCGAAAGCTGTAGCTGCTGCCCTAACGTGGCAATGATGGTTCCAATCAACAGAGAAGCAAATAATCCGTTTGCCATCGCTCCCATTGCGTCTACAAAATATCGTTTGGGGGAAATCTCGATTTCTTTTTTCTTTAAGAACTCTGCTATTCGTATTTTAAGCGGCTTCTTATTCTGTTGCATTTCCTTTTCCATGTGATTCTCCTTTTCAAGCGTACTCTTGTTTGCCGGATGCATTCCCTTCCGGTATTCCAGATGCATGTTCCTATCATTTACATAATATCCAATTCTACCGGACAATGGTCAGAGCCTTGAATATCTGTATGGATCTTCGCATCGATCAGCCTTTCCTCTAGCTGCTTTGACACGCAGAAATAGTCGATCCGCCATCCTGCATTTTTCTCTCTGGCATGAAAACGATACGACCACCAGGAATATATGTCCGTCTGTTCCGGATAAAAATAACGAAAGGTATCTATAAATCCATTCTCTAGGATTCTTGTAAAGCAGGCACGTTCCTCGTCGGTAAAGCCGGCATTTCTTCGATTTGTCTTGGGATTTTTCAAATCAATCTCTTGATGCGCAACATTTAAATCTCCACAGAAAATAACCGGTTTTCTTTCTTCCAGTTTTTTTAAATAAGCCAAAAACGCCGCTTCCCACTCCATACGATACGGTAGTCTTGCCAATTCATTCTGCGAGTTCGGTACATAAACCGTTATCAGGAAATAATCCGCATATTCCAGTGTGATCACTCTCCCCTCCCGATCATGCTCCTTAACTCCGATTCCATAAGTTACATTGAAAGGTTTTTGTCTCGTAAAAATAGCCGTACCGGAATATCCCTTTTTCTCCGCATAATTCCAATACTGATAGTAGCCCTCCAGATCCAGTGTGACCTGCCCTTCTTGCAGCTTTGTTTCCTGAAGGCACACCACATCTGCGTCCAGCATCTGAAAGCTTTCCATAAAATTTTTCTGAATACAGGCCCTTAAGCCATTCACATTCCAAGAAATCAGCTTCATGTTCTTTCCTTTCCATCTTTGTTTGAAAAATGTCCCAAAGTCTAACCCGATCAGACTTTGGGACACTTAATAACTAACCGATATACAATTCCCTATTCCTCGGTAGTCTCTTCCTCTTCGCCAATTCCTTCTGTAATAGGAACTGCCTCTTCCTCCGAGGTCTCAACTTCCGTTTCTTCTGTTTCTTCGTTTTCATATTCTCCGAAATCCAATACATCGTCATTCTTGAATACGAAGTCCTCAGAATCCAGTTTTACAGAGCGGTAACGCTTCATACCAGTACCTGCCGGAATCAGTTTACCTAACAGCACATTTTCCTTTAGCCCGATCAGCGCATCCGTCTTGCCCTTTATCGCTGCTTCTGTCAATACCTTAGTCGTTTCCTGGAAGGAGGCCGCTGACAAGAAGGAATCCGTTGCCAGAGACGCCTTTGTGATACCAAGAATGGACTGGGTTCCCAGTGCCGGTTTTTTGCCCTCCGCCAGCAAAGCTGCATTGGTTTCTTCAAAATCCAGAACATCTACTAATGTACCCGGCAGATATTCGGAATCGCCACCCTCTTCTATCTTCACCTTTTTTAACATCTGACGCACAATGATCTCAATATGCTTATCATTTATATCAACACCTTGCAGCCGGTATACCCGCTGTACCTCACGAAGCATATAATCCTGAACGGCACGGACGCCCTTGATCTTCAATATATCATGAGGATTAACAGAGCCTTCTGTCAGCTCATCGCCCGGCTCTAAGGTCTGCCCTTCCTGTACCTTGATCCGTGAACCGTAAGGGATCAGATATGCCTTGCTTTCACCGGTCTCCTTGTTGGAAATCACGACTTCACGCTTCGTCTTAATGTTGTTGATCGTAACCTCGCCGCCAAACTCTGCAATGATCGCAAGTCCCTTCGGCTTCCGTGCTTCAAACAATTCTTCTACACGGGGAAGACCCTGCGTAATATCATCACCGGCAACACCACCGGTATGGAACGTACGCATGGTAAGCTGTGTACCCGGTTCACCGATCGACTGAGCGGCAATGATACCAACTGCTTCACCTACCTGTACCGGCTGTCCGGTCGCCATGTTTGCACCATAGCACTTCGCACATACACCCAAATGGGATTTACAGGTGAGGATTGTACGAATCCGCAGCTTTCCAGTTACACCGTTTTCCGGATCGACGATTTTATTCCCGTTTTCATCTACTCCACGCTCGACGATGGCTGCCGCCCGCTTCGGATTTATCATATGATTATGCTTTACCAGCATATTTCCGTCCTTATCGAAAATATCCACTGCGGTATATCTGCCTGTGATACGCTCCTTAAAGGTTTCGATAATCTCCTTGCCATCTGAAAATTCCTCGACGATCATACCCGGAATCTGATCTGCCGGCTTTCCTGCGCAGCAGTCAACCTCACGAATGATCAAATCCTGCGATACGTCAACCAGACGACGTGTCAGATAACCGGAGTCTGCTGTACGCAGTGCGGTATCGGACAGACCCTTTCTGGCTCCATGTGCAGAAATAAAGTATTCCAGTACATTCAGACCCTCACGGAAGTTTGCCTTGATCGGCAGTTCGATCGTCCGTCCTGTGGTATCCGCCATCAAACCACGCATACCTGCCAGCTGCTTGATCTGCTGGTTGGAACCACGGGCTCCGGAATCCGCCATCATATAGATATTGTTATATTTATCCAAACTTTCCAGCAGTGCTTTCGTCAATTCATCGTCCGCCTGCGACCATGTTTTAACGACACGGGCATACCGCTCCTCTTCCGTCATAAGACCACGCCGATACATCTTATTGATCTTATCAACCGTGTTCTGTGCCTCGCCCAGTATGCGTTTCTTTGCTTCCGGCACCGTCATATCGGAAATGGAAACCGTCATGGCGCTTTGGGTTGAATACTTGTAACCCATGCTCTTGATGTCGTCTAATACCTCTGCGGTCTTGGTTGCGCCGTGCGTATTGATACAGCGATCCAGAATCTGTTTCAGTTGTTTTTTACCCACATGGAAATCAATCTCCGGCAGCAACGCCTCCTTCGGATCCAGCCTGTCAACAAATCCCAGATCCTGCGGTATGATTTCATTAAAAATCAAACGTCCCAGCGTCGTCTCAATGATCCGGGAAATAGGATTACCCTCTGAATCGGTTCCCTTTACCCGTACCTTAATCAAGGCATGTAGTGTGATCTCTTTATTTTCATAGGCAATAATTGCTTCATTTTCAGAACGGAACGCTTTTCCTTCTCCCTTAGCACCATCCTTCTGCATAGTCAGGTAGTAAATACCCAGTACCATATCCTGAGACGGTACTGCAACCGGCGCACCATCAGAAGGCTTTAACAGGTTATTCGGTGAAAGCAGTAAGAACCGGCATTCCGCCTGTGCTTCCACTGACAAAGGAAGATGCACTGCCATCTGGTCACCGTCAAAGTCCGCATTATAAGCGGTACATACCAACGGATGCAGCTTAATGGCCTTACCTTCTACCAAGATCGGTTCAAACGCCTGAATTCCCAGTCTATGCAGGGTAGGAGCACGGTTCAGCATAACCGGATGTTCTTTTATGACCTCTTCCAGTACGTCCCAAACAACGGGATCCAGTTTTTCCACCATCTTTTTTGCATATTTGATATTATGAGCCTGCTTATTTGCAACCAGCTCTTTCATAACAAACGGTTTGAACAGCTCGATCGCCATTTCCTTCGGCAGACCGCACTGATAGATCTTTAATTCCGGCCCGACTACGATTACGGAACGTCCGGAATAATCCACACGCTTTCCTAACAGGTTCTGACGGAATCTTCCCTGCTTTCCCTTTAACATATCGGATAGGGATTTTAAAGCACGGTTGCCCGGACCGGTCACTGCACGTCCCCGTCTTCCGTTATCGATCAGGGAGTCTACCGCTTCCTGAAGCATACGTTTTTCATTCCGGACAATAATATCCGGAGCCCCCAGCTCCAGCAGCCGCTTTAACCGATTGTTCCGGTTAATGATCCGCCGATATAGATCATTTAAGTCTGAGGTGGCAAACCGGCCACCGTCCAACTGCACCATAGGACGAATATCCGGCGGGATTACCGGTACTACGTCTAAGATCATCCATTCCGGCTTGTTGTTGGAAGCCCGAAATGCTTCAACAACCTCCAGCCGCTTGATGATCTTCGCCCGCTTCTGGCCAGTGGAATTATTCAGTTCGTTGCTTAATTCTGCATAGTCCTTTTCCAGATCGATTGCCTGTAACAGTTCCTTAATGGATTCCGCACCCATTCCGGCACGGAACGAACCGAAACCGAATTTTTCCTCTGCGTCCCGGTATTCCTTTTCGGATAATACATCCTTATACCTTAAGTCCGTTTTTCCCGGATCAAGTACGATATATGCGGCAAAATACAGAACCTTTTCCAGTTCTCTCGGCGACTTGTCTAACAGCAGTCCCATACGGCTTGGGATACCCTTAAAATACCAGATATGGGAAACGGGAGCCGCAAGCTCGATATGTCCCATCCGTTCCCGACGTACATTTGCCTTTGTAACCTCTAC
The DNA here is from genome assembly GCA_947589055.1 of uncultured Lachnospiraceae bacterium. Classification (GTDB taxonomy): domain Bacteria; phylum Bacillota; class Clostridia; order Lachnospirales; family Lachnospiraceae; genus CAG-632. Next base: position 23,321 of record CANPZL010000019.1, read on the forward strand.
ACCGCAGCGGTCACAGATAACCCCTTTATAACGAACCTTCTTATACTTACCGCAATGGCATTCCCAGTCCTTGCTGGGTCCGAAAATCCTCTCGCAGAACAAACCGTCCTTTTCCGGCTTCAGGGTTCTATAATTTATCGTCTCCGGCTTCTTAACCTCGCCATGAGACCATTCTCGAATCATATCCGGGGAAGCTAACCCGATTTTAATGGAGTCAAAGTTAATTGGCTGGTCTACTTCTTGATTATTCATATTTGACATCTCGTAGTACTCCTTCCATTATTATTCTTCTGAACCATCATAGTCCACTTCTTCGATGTACTCATCTTCATCTACTTCTTCGATGAACTCGCCTTGTTCGTCTACCTCGTTGTAACCGTCATACATACTGTATTCTTCGTTACTCTTAACTACGCCTTCATCTCCCTCTATCATAGGGCGAAGATTTTCATCACCGTAATTGATGGTTTCACTGAATTCTACTTCTTCATTATTCTCATCATATACCTTGACGTCCAAGGCAAGGGATTGCAGTTCCTTCAATAATACCTTAAAGGACTCCGGAATACCCGGTTCCGGAATATTATCACCCTTGATGATCGCTTCATAAGTCTTTACACGTCCGACTACGTCATCGGATTTCACGGTCAGGATCTCTTGCAGGGTATAGGAAGCGCCATATGCCTCCAATGCCCATACCTCCATCTCACCGAACCGCTGACCGCCGAACTGTGCCTTACCGCCCAGAGGCTGCTGGGTTACCAAAGAATACGGGCCGGTAGACCGGGCATGAATCTTATCATCAACCAAATGATGCAGCTTCAAGTAATGCATGAAACCAATGGTAACCGGACCGTCAAATTCCTCTCCGGTTCTTCCGTCACGGAGCTGAACCTTACCGGTACGATTGATGGGAACCCCTTTCCATTCGCTTCTGTGTTCCCGATTTTCATACAGATAATCGACTACCTCGTCATTTAAACTGTCACCCCATTTGCTCTTGAAGGTATCCCAGTCCTCATTGGCATAATCATTAGCGATTTCTAGGGTTTCCATGATTTCCTCTTCGTTTGCTCCGTCAAATACCGGTGTGCTTACCTTAAAGCCCAGCACATTTGCTGCAAGGCTTAAATGCGTCTCTAACACCTGTCCGATATTCATACGGGAAGGCACACCCAGCGGATTCAATACAATATCCAGCGGACGACCGTTCGGAAGGAATGGCATATCTTCTACCGGAAGAATCCGGGAAACAACACCCTTATTACCATGACGTCCTGCCATCTTATCACCAACGGAAATCTTTCGTTTTTGTGCTATATATACTCGAACGGATTTATTGACTCCCGGCGGAAGCTCATCACCGTTTTCTCTTGTAAATACCTTCGTATCCATGACAACGCCAAAGGCTCCATGCGGAACACGAAGCGAAGTATCCCGTACTTCTCTTGCCTTTTCACCAAAGATGGCCCGCAGCAGCCGCTCTTCAGCAGTCAGCTCGGTTTCTCCCTTCGGTGTTACCTTTCCTACCAGAATGTCGCCTGCACGAACCTCTGCGCCGATACGAATGATACCGTTTTCATCCAGATCCTTTAAAGCATCGTCACTTAATCCTGCCAGATCTCTCGTGATCTCTTCCTGTCCCAGCTTGGTATCTCTTGCCTCTGCTTCATATTCTTCAATATGAACGGAGGTATATACATCATCCTGAACCAGACGTTCACTTAATAAGACTGCGTCCTCGTAGTTATATCCTTCCCAAGTCATAAACCCGATCAGCGGATTCTTACCCAGAGCAATCTCACCATCCGCAGTCGATGGGCCATCTGCAATCACTTCTCCGGCTTCCACCCGATCGCCCTTACATACGATCGGTCGTTGATTCATACAGTTTCCCTGATTGCTTCGGGCAAATTTAATCACATGATAGGTGTCCTTTGTCCCGTCGTCGCAGCGAATCACGATCTCCCTGCTGGATGACTTCTCTACAACACCGGCGTGCTTTGCAACGATACAGACACCAGAGTCTACTGCCGCCTTTGCCTCCATACCGGTTCCTACGATTGGAGATTCCGTACGAAGAAGCGGAACTGCCTGCCGCTGCATGTTGGAACCCATCAAAGCACGGTTCGCATCATCATTCTGTAAGAAAGGAATCATGGAGGTGGCTACCGAGAATACCATTTTCGGCGAAACGTCCATCAAATCAATCCGGTTTTTCGGGAATTCGGAAGTTTCCTCCCGGAACCGTCCGGAAACATTGCTGTTTACAAACCGTCCTTTCTCATCTAACGGTTCATTTGCCTGTGCGACTACATATTTATCCTCATCATCCGCCGTCAGATAGATAACCTCGTCTGTTACCACGGGATTCTCCGGATCCGTCTTGTCCACCTTTCGATAAGGCGCCTCTACAAATCCGTACTGATTGATACGGGCATAGCAAGCCAGTGAGTTGATCAAACCGATATTCGGACCTTCCGGTGTCTCAATCGGACACATTCTTCCATAATGGGTATAATGAACATCCCGGACCTCAAATCCTGCCCGGTCTCTGGAAAGACCACCCGGACCCAAAGCAGATAGTCTTCGCTTATGCGTCAGTTCGGATAGCGGATTATTCTGATCCATGAACTGAGAAAGCTGGGAGCTTCCGAAGAACTCCTTCACAGCTGCCGTTACCGGCTTGATATTGATCAACGAGGAAGCGGAAATGGTATCTGCGTCCTGGGTTGTCATACGCTCCCGTACTACACGCTCTAACCGGGACAATCCGATCCGATATTGATTTTGCAGCAATTCGCCTACTGCACGGATCCGTCGATTGCCCAAATGATCAATGTCATCCTGATTTCCGATGCCATACTCCAGATGCATATTATAGTTAATGGAAGCAAAAATATCTTCCTTCGTGATATGCTTCGGCACCAATTCCAGATGGTTTTTCCGGATTTCTTCCTTTAATTCTTCACCGCTGAACTGCTCTAACAGCTGCTTCAAAACAGGGTAATATACCTTTTCGATAATGCCTGCTTCCTGCGGATCAAAATCAACGTATTCTGCCAGATCAACCATTCTATTTGTCAATACCTTGACATTCCGTTCCTCAGTCTGAACGGTAACGCTGGGAACTGCGGCGTTTTGGATCGCATTTGCCAGCTCTGTCGTAACCTTATCCCCGGCTGATGCAATGATCTCACCGGTTTCACTATTTACTACATCTTCCGCAAGAACAAGTCCTACGATTCGATTCTGCAATGCCAGCTTTTTGTTAAACTTATATCTTCCTACTTTTGCCAGATCATACCGTTTCGGATCAAAAAACATACTATTGATCAGACTTTCCGCACTTTCTACCGCCAACGGTTCACCGGGTCTGATCTTCTTATATAATTCCAACAAGCCACTCTCAAAATCGGTGGAGGGATCCTTTTCGAGACTTGCCATAATCTTAGGCTCTTCCCCAAACATCTCGATAATTTCAGCATTCGTGCCAATACCAAGGGAACGGATCAAAACCGTAATCGGCACCTTTCTGGTTCGGTCAACCCGTACAGAAAAAACATTATTGGAATCCGTTTCATATTCGAGCCATGCTCCCCGGTTCGGGATCACGGTACAAGAATACAGAGTCTTACCCAGCTTATCATGGCCGATCGCATAATAGATACCCGGCGAACGAACCAACTGGCTGACGATTACACGTTCCGCACCATTGATCACAAAAGTGCCGGTTTCCGTCATTAACGGTAAATCGCCGATAAAAATATCATGGGTACTCATTTCATCGGTTTCCTTTTTCCGAAGCCGCACATTTACCTTCAGTGGAGCCGCATACGTTGCGTCTCGTTCCTTGCACTCCTCAATGGAATATTTCACGTCGTCTTTGCAAAGCTGAAAGCCGATAAATTCCATGCAGTATCGACCGCTCACATCCTCGATGGGAGAAATGTCTTCAAACGCTTCTTTCAAACCGTCTGTCAGGAACCAATCATAGGAATTTTTCTGTACCTCAATGAGATTCGGCATTTCCAGAACTTCATTTCTTCTGGAATAACTCATTCTGACTCCCTTGCCCGATTTGATAGGATTAATCCTTGTTTTTTCCATTACTGGTTTCACCCCTTGAATAAAAGTATGATGGCAAAACATTGCGAAATAAGAGGGACAAGCCTTCTTGTACCCGCTCAATATTTGCTCAGATAAAGACAACATGGGCAAACCAACCCATGATAGTCATGCCATACTATAATAGCACCAAAGTCAATGGGCGTCAACAACTATTTTCAAAAGGTTGGAATTTTTTTCAAATAAAAAGGGCTTCTGCGTATCTGCAAAAGCCCTGTTACTTTATATCGGCAGATCTGATTACTTCAAAGTAACCTTTGCTCCAGCTTCCTCCAGCTTGGTCTTGATCTCCTCAGCCTCAGCCTTAGAAGCGCCTTCCTTCACCATCTTCGGAGCTCCGTCAACTACTTCCTTTGCTTCCTTCAGTCCTAAGCCGGTAACTTCACGAACTACCTTGATAACCGGAACCTTGTTCGGTCCAACCTCTGTCAGTTCGACATTGAATTCATCCTTCTCCTCTGCTGCCTCGCCGCCTGCTGCGCCACCTGCTGCTGCAACTACAACACCTGCTGCCGCAGATACGCCGAATTCTTCCTCACAAGCCTTTACTAACTCATTTAACTCTAATACAGATAAACCTTTGATTACTTCAATAATTTCCTGCGTTGTCATTTTTATTTCCTCCATTCATCAATTCATTTTCATCGTCCTATCAGGAACTTTTGTTTGTTTCTTATGCTTCTTGTTCTTTTTGCTCTGCAATCTGCTTTATCACACGGGCAAAATTCGTAATCGGCGACTGAATGCTTCCAAGGAACTTAGACAGCAATTCGTCCCTGGACGGGATCGAAGAAATCGTCTGAATTCCCTTGTTATCATAATAGGTTCCTTCTACAATACCGGCCTTGATTTCCAATGCTTCAGCATCCTTTGCAAACTTTGCAAGAATCCTGGCAGGTGCAGTCGCATCATTCTTAGAAATCGCAATCGCACTCGGTCCGTCTAAGTTCGGATCCAGCTGTGCAAAATCCGTACCTTCAAAGGCCCGCTTCATCAACGTATTCTTGTATACCTTGTACGTCACGCCTGCTTCTCTTAATTCTTTCCGAAGCTTTGTGTCCTGTTCAACGGTCAGTCCACGGTAATCAACTAATACTACCGATGCGGCATTCTCAACATTTGCCTTGATCTCATCAACGATCGGCTGTTTAACTTCAACCTTTGCCATGATAGCCATACCTCCTGTCTTATTTTTTCAAAGTCTTCCACTCTGAATCTCCACCTTTCCCGTCTTAAAGTGCTTTCCGGGAAACGGAAAATGACTGCGCATCGCATGGAGTCTTTTGCTTTATAAAATCACAGCGTAATTTCTGATAAAGTAAAAAACCGGTCTGCAAAGACCGGAAAACGTACATGAATAGCTTCATAACGACTCTCTCCTCGGTAGGCGTTTTATCCTTACGCTTTTCAGCACCTACTGTCTTTGGCAGTTCATCAAGAGCTAATATAGCAGATTCTATATGGATTGTCAACCCTTTCCGGATTGCAAGTGAATATCCTTTCTCACCTTCATAAAAAAAGCCTTTTATTTTCAAAATAATAATAGACTTTCTTCCATATTAAGAGTACAATTATTATATATAACTATATTTTAACATGGCGGAACTATGCGGAAAGGAGGAATGGCGATGGCTGCTATGAATGTTTATAATTTTTATCATATGGCTATGCCAAGGGTTGCAGTTACTAAATTTGACTCTCATAAAAAAAGTGAACTGAAATCTCTCTACCAAAATATGGTAAAGCTGAACCAGAAAAAACCATATTATAAGCTTTCTTTGTCAAACGCCACTCAATCCTATGTTATCGGCATCAAAGAAGCCGCTATGGAACTGAAAACCAGCTCTGCCTTTTTAAGTGAGGATAGCGACCCAGACAAACAGAAAATGGCGGTCAGTTCAAATGCCCCAAGCAGCATTTCCGTTCGCCTGTTGACTGAGGACTGCTCGAATCTGCCTTCCGAATTGGAATTACAGGTCGACCGGCTTGCTTCCGTCCAGAAGAATCAGGGTGATTTCGTTTCCTCTGAAGCATTTCATACTCAGCCGGGCACCCATTACATTACCATTGCAAAATCAGGCGGAGAATATCAGTTTGAACTTGATACCCATCCCGGCGAATCCAATCTGCGGGTGCAACGTCGATTAGCTGCCTCCATAAACAGTAACAATATCGGAATCCGGGCAACTGTTTTAGAAGCCGGCATGGACAGTGCATTACAGTTGGAATCCCGTTCCAGCGGACTGGGGGATATGGAAGATGGGCTTCAATTTACAATAAACAGTGAAACGGATTCGGACTTAATCGAATATTTTGGACTAAATCACGTGACGGAGTATCCTGCTGATGCAGAATTCCGTCTAAATGGCGAGCCGCAGACCTCCGCTTCCAATTATATATCCGTTAATAACGGAATTGGAATCGAGCTTCTAAAGACAACGGAAACGCCTACAACGGTTCGGTTGTCGCAGGATCATACTGCCATATTAGAGGATGTGGATGATTTTGTATCTTATTATAATCATCTGATCGATCTGGCGCATGATACGAAGGGCAATCCAAACGGCTCTAAAAAACTGTTAAATGAGATCCTCCGTGTGACACGCCGGTTTCATGATTCTTTGGAGGCCTCTGGTCTAAGCATCAGTGAGGAAGGCTATCTGAAGCAGGACGAAGCCCTTCTTGTGCAAAGCACAGAAAACGGACAGTTTCAGGAATTATTCCATCAACTGTCCGACTTTAATCATGCAATCCACGAGGCGACGGATAAAATCACGCTAAATCCTATGGAATATGTAGATAAAACAATCATTTCCTATCCGAATACAAAACGTAACTTTCCAAATCCTTACATGCCTTCTATATATAGCGGTATGCTGTTTAATCAGTATGTATAATCAAATCAACTGCAATTCTTTCAAAAGTCCATCAAACTGAATAAAATCGATAGGCTTTGATGTATATGCTACACAACCTAATTCAAAGGCTTTTGTCACATTCGTACAGGCATCCATTCCGGAAGTCATAATCACCTTCGCTTCCTGCGTTCCATTGATTCCCTGTTCTTCTTCAAATTCACGAATCTGTTTTAAGGTTTCATAGCCATTCATTTTCGGCATCATAATATCCATACAGATCAGATTATAAGGATTTTCTTTCTGTGTTGCTTCCTTATACATCTCAACAGCCTGTTCGCCATCTTCCGCCGCTTGACATTCCCCATATTTACTGAGGAACTTCATCATGAATTTGCGGCTTACCATGTCGTCCTCCACGACTAAAATATTCATTCACTTACCCCCTGCATATATCAATATCCATCAAATCAATGTTCTAATTCTGCTTCTCATGCGCAAAACGTTCCGCTTTGCGCTCACGGGCGTTCGCCTTTTCTTCGCTGTGCATGCGCAAAACGTTCCGCTTTGCGCTCACGGGCATTCGCCTTTTCTTCGCTGTGCATGCGCAAAACGTCCCGCTTTACGCTCACGGGCATTCGCCTTTTCTTCGCTGTGCATGCGCAAAACGTTCCGCTTTGCGCTCACGGGCATTCGCCCTTTTCGCTGTGCATGCGCAAAACGTCCCGCTTTGCGCTCACGGGCATTCGCCCTATGGAATCAGAAAAGGGCGGCGCTTTTTATGTGCAAGCACAATGCAGCCCCGCCCTTTTCTGATTCCGCACAGCTCATTGCTTACGTGAACATTTTACCATAGATATAGGAAAAAGTCTATTTCTCTTGTTACCGAAAAGATAGCTGTAAGCCGGTACTGGCTTGCAGCTATCTTTCAGTTATCATTCTTCCCGAATGTCAATCGCAAACAAATCTTCGCCAGCCTTTATTTCTCCGGTCTTTAGAAGCCTTATGGATTGATTTTCTTCTAACTCTGTACATACGATCGGAGATACCAGTGAAGGTGCCTGTTTTCGCAGGAATTCCAGATCCAGTTTCATAAGCGTCTGTCCTTCCTCGACTTGTTCGCCTTCAGAAACCAGAACCTCAAACCCTTTTCCATTTAAATTCACCGTATCAATTCCCACATGGATTAAAAGAGGGATCCCGTCGTCCGTCAGAAAGCCGATTGCGTGTTTTGCCGGAAATACAAAAGAAATGCTTCCTTTTGCCGGAGCGGATACAAGTTCCGTTTTGGGTTCCACCACAGCCCCGTCTCCCATCATCTTCTGGGCAAAGCCTTTGTCCGGCGTTGTTTCGATCCCTCCGGCAATACCTGTCATGGGGCTTTTTATAATCCAGCTTTTTACTACTTTTGCTTCTTTCTTTTTCCCACTTTCTTCCTTCTTTTCCGACTGTTCTTTTGTCGGAATTTCCGTATCGGAGGATTCCTTCTGGTTTTGTCTGATCGGTTCCTCTTCCGTTTCCGGAACCGATTCCAGATATTCCTGTAGTTTGGACTTTATCACCGATACCTGAGGCCCATAGATGATCTGAACTCCATTTCCCTTCCGGATCACACCGGAAGCGCCGGTACTCTTTAATATACTTTCTTCCACTTTATCAGAATCCAAAACCGTACAACGCAGCCTTGTAGCACAGCAGTCAATATCCGATATATTATGCCTGCCGCCCAGACCGGTGATGATGGCAGGAGACATTTCATCGGCTTCCCTGTCTGACTTGCGCCCTTTCTTTTTTGCCTCTACATCGCTTCTTCGATAAAGCTTGATCTCCTCGCTGTCATCCCGTCCCGGCGTTTTCCAGTTAAACTTCCGGATCAGGAAGGTAAACAGAAAATAATAAACGATAAAATATCCGATTCCCACGACAATAATCCAAATCCAATGGGTTTTTTGATTTCCCTGTAAAATTCCAAACAGGGTCAGATCGATCAAACCGCCGGAAAAAGTCATACCAACTCCCACATTGAAAATATGCATCAGCATATAGGCGAGGCCGGCAAAAACACAATGTATGCCGTATAGAGCAGGGGCGACGAACAGAAAGGTAAATTCCAAAGGTTCCGTAATGCCTGTCAGCATAGAAGTCAGTGCCGCAGACAATAGCAGTCCGGATACCTTCTTTTTATTCTCCGTTCTTGCAGTACGATACATGGCAAGCGCCGCACCGGGCAGGCCAAAGATCATCAACGGGAATTTTCCGGACATAAACCTTGTCGCCTCTACGGAAAACTCTGTCGTATTCGGATCTGCAAGCTGGGCGAAGAATATATTTTGGGCCCCTTCTATCAGCTGTCCGTTTACCTCCATCGTTCCACCTACAGCAGTCTGCCAGAACGGAAGATAAAAGACATGATGCAGTCCAAAAGGAATCAACAGACGTTCCATGAACCCATACACCCAAGTGCCGGCATAACCGGACGCCATGACCAGATTACCGACCGCATAGATTCCCTGCTGTACAACCGGCCAGATGAAGAACATCACAATACCTACCAAAGTAAAGACTAATGCACTGATGATCGGTACAAAACGTGTACCTCCGAAAAAAGAAAGCACCTGATGCAGCTCGATCTTGTAAAAACGATTATGAAGGGCCGCTACGCCAAGACCTACTATAATACCGCCGAATACTCCCATTTGCAGCGAGGGAATCCCTAATACGTTAGCGGTAGAACCGCTTAGCAAGGATTCTGCTCCACCGCTAATGGTTATCATGGCGCTGATTGATGCATGCATGATAAAAAATGCAACGACAGCCGCCAATGCGGCTACCTCCTTTTCCTGTTTTGCCATTCCGATCGCAACACCGATCGCAAACAATATCGGGAGGTTATTAAAGACTACATTACCGGCTTCACTCATAACGGTGAGAATCATATTCCATATGGTTCCGGGACCTAATATGTTCGTGAGATGATATGTTTCCAGCATTGTAGTATTGGTCAGCGAGCTGCCCAGACCCAGAAGCAGACCTGCTACCGGCAGCAAAGCGATCGGAAGCATAAACGAACGCCCCACTCGCTGTAAAACTCCGAAAATCTTATCCTTCATACACATTCTCCTTATAACATTGGCTGATTTTTCTAATAAGGATATTGTGTATCCGTGGCAAAATCTAATGCTGGGATTTCTTTCCATTTATCATTCTATTCCAGTAATTCTTTAATCTTTCTCTTATATTCAATAAATTCGTCACGAAGAAGAAATTCCCTGTCTCTCGGCTTTTTCTCTGTTATCGGAAGTAACGCAGAGATGACTGCCGGACTTCCGCTCATAATATAGATACGATCCGATAAGAGAATCGCTTCCTCAACATCATGGGTAATAAATACGGTGGATAACTGTATATCTTCCATGACCTTTAAGAACCATTCCTGCATAGCGGATTTGGTAATCGTATCCAGCGCACTAAAAGGCTCATCTAATAACGCCACCTTATTCCCACACATATATGTGCGCAACAGTGCCGCACGCTGCCGCATTCCGCCGGACAACTGATCCGGATATTTCTCTTGTGTGCCGGATAAGCCAAATCGTTCAAACAGTTGATCTGCCTCCCGTCTGGCTTCCTTTTTTTTCATACCGTTTAGGATAAGCGGCAATGCAACATTGTCCAATACCGTTTTATGAGGAAGGAGCAGATCCTTTTGCTGCATATAACTGATATGGCCGGCGGTTCCCGTAATATCCTGCCCCTCCAATAGTATCCTTCCGGAATCCGGAAGGGTCAGACCGGATAGGATATTAAACAATGTGGTTTTCCCGACACCGCTTACCCCCAGCAGGCATACAAGCTCACCTGCCTTCAGTTCGATGGAAATATCCTTTAATACCTTTTTTTCTCCATATGCTTTTGCTATATGTTCCGCCTGCAATATCATATCCGTTCTGTCCGCTTCCTTTCTACATGAACCTACTGAAGATAATCATTTGTAAATCCAACGCCTGCCGGTATCTCTTCCGACAATCCGTTTTCATATAACCATGCATAAAATGCATTCCACCGTTCCGGATCAATATAACCCCAAGTCTCTGCCTCTGCCTGATACTGATCTGCCAGCCAAAGCTGGCTCTCCTTTACCATTTCTTCATTTAACTCCGGCACCTCTTCACAAAGAATCTCAGCGGCTTCCTCCGGATGATCGATCGCATATTCATATCCTTTGCGGACTGCCTCTAAGAATGCCCGTGCAGTTTCCTCATCTGATTCCAGAAAATCCGTATTGGCGATGATAACCGGACTATAATAATCAAACTCCGGCACAATGTCCTTAAAATAAAAGATATTTGTATCCAGCCCAGCTAACTTTGTCGAAATGCCGTCCCATGCATAATAGATCCAGACTGCATCAATATCCTGCTGTAATGCGGTAGGTACATCCGTCACATATTCCGGTATCAGTTCTACCTTGTTAAAGTCGCCGCCGTCCGTGGTAATCACATGCTCAAGTATCGCCTGCTCGATCGGCAGATCCCATGTCGCATAGCGTTTTCCTTCCATATCCCTAGGGGAAACGATATTATCTTCTTTCAGAGAAATGATACCGGAGGTATTATGCTGTATGATAGCGGCAACTGCTTCTACCGGCATTTCGTCCTCTGATGTAAACACCGGCACCAGATAATCCTGAAAATCAATTCCAAACTGTGCCTGTCCAGACGCTACCATAGAAGCGGCTCCATCCTCCGGCGGCTGTACAATCGTCACATCTAATCCTGCTTCTTCAAAATACCCCAGATGCTGTGCTACATAAAAGCCGGTATGATTCGTATTAGGGGTCCAGTCTAAGACCATGGTTATTTCCTGCTTTTCTCCTGTTCCCTGCTGTTTTGTACAGGCACAAAGCCCAATCGAGAGCAATGCCATACATAATATCCCAACAAGCCTTTTGATTCTTTTCTGATTCCTTCTCATGCTTTTTTCCTTTCTGTTCTATCTCTTTTTTTGTGTCTATGGATCTGTCATTCATCTGCTGTTACCGGATTTCTTTATTCGTCGTTCTTTTTGTCCTTCCCTGCAATGTGTCCATGGCATCGCTTTATACTGTATCAGCTTTACCAATCCCATGAGAATAAGACTGATTGCCGAAATCAAAAAAATAACTGCAAACATCTTATCATAGTCATAAGACTTTCTTACACGGGTCATATACACCCCTAAGCCGCTCAAGCCGCCCAGCCACTCTGCAATGACTGCACCGACGACAGAATAGGCAACTGCGATCCGCAGTCCGGAGAAAAATTCCCCTAATGCACCGGGAAATTTTACATGCCAGAATATCTGCCAACGGGTTGCCTTCATCGTCCGCATCAGCCTTATCATGTCCGGATCCGCCGACTGAAAGCCTTCTAACAATCCGACTGCAATCGGAAAAAAGGATACCAGCACCACCAGAATGACCTTTGGCGTCAGATTATAAGAAAACCAGAGAATCAACAGCGGTGCAACCGCAACCGGCGGTACGGTCTGGGTCAAGACTAAAATAGGGTACAGACCTCTCCTTACCGGTTCATAGGCATCCATGAATGCTGCTGCCAGAAACCCAAGTCCGATTCCAAATACCAGCCCCAGCGCCGCCTCTGTTAAAGTAGTAGCCGCATGCATTTTCAATAACGGTGCATCTGCAAGAAATGCCTGTATCACTTCTACCGGCGAAGGCAGCATATAGCCGGGAATCCAGCCAAGCATACTTACCGCCTGCCAAATCAGCAGGATTCCCAGAATGACAAATACAGGTATGCATTTATGAATGATGTTTTGTTGTTTTTTCATCAATCGTCAATACCCCACCCTCCGGTTTGTAGGTGATCTTCACATAACTCATAACACTAGGACAGCCTGCCTGTACTGCGATATACTGGCACTGTTTGATGATCTCCATCAATTCTTCATACTCGCCTTCCATTGCAGTTTCACAGGGTCCCACATAATAGGTCACACCAGTTCCCTTAATGTAAGCAATCACCTCATCTACAATCCTTACTACTTCCTCGTCGGTTGCCACGGATGGCAAAACCTGAATCGCTACGTTTGCATTCATACGGTTTCTTCCTACTCCTTCCTTCCAGCCTTTCTGCTCGGAATTGCATTTCCAAACCAATCCTGTACAAAAAAACGCCCTTCCAGTCTGGCTGGAAGGGCTGCCGATCACTTCACAAATGATTTTACATCTCCCTCCGCCAGCATTATCTGGATCAGGTCTTGGGTTTCCCCAAAGGATTAATGACAGGATTATGTCATTTCTCAGCCTAATTCCTTAAGCACTCCTGATACTTAGCAAGTATATCGAGAAGTCTTTGGGTTGTCAAGTGTCCGTATTTCAAAAAGCAATGTACCATATTGATTTTGCTCATATTTTTAAAATTTGCCTGCAAATGCTGAAAAATATGGCATAAAAACGCTTGCAATCTTATAAGAATTGTGTATAATTAAATTGTATCAAATATAAAGGAGGAAGTAACATGAGCGTATATGAGTTTAGCGTAAAAGCTCCGGATGGTACAGAGATACCCCTGTCCGATTACAAGGGTAAGGTTCTTCTCATCGTAAATACAGCGACGGGCTGTGGATTCACTCCCCAATACGACGAGCTGCAGGCTATTTATGAAGAACACCAAAAAGACGGATTGGAAATCTTAGATTTTCCCTGCAACCAATTTGCAGAGCAGGCACCCGGAAGTGATGAAGAGATTCATGCTTTTTGCACCGGACGATATGGGATCACCTTTCCACAGTTTTCAAAAATCGACGTAAATGGTGAAAATGCGATTCCCTTATACCAGTGGCTTACGAAAAATACCGTCTTTGAAGGGTTTGGCAAATCACCCATGTCTCTTATGTTATCCGGCATAGCAAAGAAGATGGACAAGGATTATAAGAACAACGGAAATATAAAATGGAATTTTACGAAGTTCTTAATCGACCGGCAGGGTGAGATCGTTGCCCGATTTGAACCTACTGCCGATCTTAAAAAGATGAAAGCAAGGATTGAGGAGGTATTATAATGCATTTTGATTACAAAACAGAAAACACCTGTTCACAGATGATAAGCCTTGATATTGATGGTGATATCGTAACAAATATCTCCTTCATAGGCGGCTGTAACGGGAACTTGAAGGCAATTTCCCGCTTAGTAGATGGCTGGACGGTAGAGCAGATTCAAAGTAAGCTGGAAGGAAATATCTGCGGCCGCCGCCCTACCTCCTGCGCCGACCAGTTGGCTAAGGCTGTCAAAGCGGCATATGAAGCGGAGCAGGCACAGTAGGAGAAACAATGAAACAAGAAAACTATGACGCCCTGAAAATAGAAAATCAGCTTTGCTTCCCACTCTATGCCTGTTCCAGAGAGATCATCAAACGATACAAGCCATTTCTGGACCGAATCGACTTAACCTATACCCAATATATCGTTATGATGGTCATGTGGGAATATCATACGTTAAATGTAAAGGAACTGGGAGAAAAATTATTCTTAGATTCCGGAACCCTGACGCCACTGCTTAAAAAACTGGAAATCAAGCAGTTGATCACTAGAAACCGTTCTCCTAAGGACGAAAGGAATCTGCTTGTCAGCTTGACAAAGACTGGCGAACAGTTAAAAGAGCAGGCGATTTCTATTCCCTTTGAAATGGCGCAGTGCATCAAACTGGAACCGGAAGAAGCAAAACTTCTGTATGGACTTTTATATAAGATTTTATCAAATCCGTCCCCTTCCTAGAGGATACCATTCAGCAACTATTGATTTAACAGCCTCCTGTATGTGTAGATATATAAGTCGCTTATATATTTTACCCCTCCGGGAGGCTGTTATCTGTTACAGGCTTAGATACTTTTTCAGATATTTTCCAGTGTAGCTCTTCTTGCACCGTACCACTTCTTCCGGCGTTCCCTGGGTCACGATCGTGCCGCCTCGGACGCCGCCCTCCGGTCCAATGTCTATGATATAATCCGCAGTTTTGATCACGTCCAGATTATGCTCAATGACGACTACCGTATTCCCGCCTTCCGTTAATCGCTGTAATATGTTGATCAGCTTATGCACATCCGCAAAGTGCAGTCCGGTAGTCGGCTCGTCTAAAATATAAATAGTCTTACCCGTACTTCGTTTGCTTAGCTCCGTTGCCAGCTTAATCCGCTGGGCTTCACCGCCGGATAAAGCAGTCGAAGGCTGTCCCAGTTTGATATACCCCAGCCCTACATCACGCAAGGTCTCTATTTTTCGCAGAATAGAAGGCTGATTTTCAAAAAACTCACAGGCCTCATCTACAGTCATGTCCAAAACATCTGCAATATTCTTTCCCTTATACTTTACTTCAAGCGTTTCCCGGTTATACCGCTTACCATGACAGACCTCACAAGGCACATATACGTCTGGCAGGAAATGCATTTCGATTTTAATGATACCATCGCCCTTGCATGCTTCACACCGGCCGCCAGATACATTAAAACTAAACCGTCCTTTGCTGTAGCCCTTTGCCTTCGCATCCTTTGAGGCGGCAAACAGATCCCGGATCATGTCAAAGACGCCGGTATAGGTAGCCGGATTGGAACGGGAGGTTCTTCCGATGGGGGACTGGTCGATGTTGATCACCTTATCCAACTGTTCCATTCCCAGAATATCCTTATGTTTACCCGGCTTTTCCTTTGCCCGGTTTAAATCTCTTGCCAGATGTTTATATAGAATCTCATTCACCAGCGAGCTTTTCCCAGAGCCGGAAACACCGGTCACACAGGTCATGACACCCAGCGGGAATTTCACATTGATATTTTTCAAATTGTTTTCCCTTGCACCGGTTACTTCCATCCAGCCGGAAGGCGTTCTCCGCTGATCCGGTACCGGTATCTTTTTTCGTCCGCTCAGATAATCCCCGGTTATGGAACGCTCACACTTCATAACGTCTTCAGCGGTTCCTGCAACAACGACTTCGCCGCCATAATCCCCGGCTCCCGGTCCAATATCTACAATAAAATCCGCTTCCAGCATGGTGTCTTCATCATGCTCGACTACGATCAGCGTATTCCCCAGATCCCGCAGTCGTTTCAGAGTTGCGATCAGCTTGTCGTTATCCCGTTGATGCAGGCCGATACTTGGTTCATCCAAAATATATGCCACCCCTACCAGCCCGGAGCCGATCTGTGTCGCAAGCCGGATCCTTTGAGCTTCCCCACCGGATAAGGTTGCTGTAGGACGATACAGGGCAAGATAATCCAGTCCTACATCCATCAGAAACTGAATCCTGGCACGAATTTCCTTTAGCACTACGCCTCCGATCAGCTGCTGGCGTTCGGTTATTGTTAAATCTTTCAGATAGGTATGCAGATCAGCGATTGACATTTCCGTTATCTCTGCAATGTTTTTATTATCTACTGTAACCGCAAGCGACTCTGCTTTCAGCCGCTTTCCCTTACACGCTTCACATGGGGTAATAGACATATAGGTTTCGTATTCTTCCCGCATAGTTTGCGAAGATTCCCGATAGCGCCTCCGTATGTTTTCCATCAGGCCTTCAAAGGCAATATCATAGATACCTTCCCCCCGCTGTCCCTTATAATATACTTTTACCGATTTTCCATTCGTACCGTATAAAAGCATATCTTGGATCTCCTGCGGAAACTTCTCAAAAGGTGTATCCATATCAAAATGATATTCTTTTGCCAATGCATCTAAGATTGCTCTGGAAAAGCTGCCCTGCTTAGCGGCCGACTGCCAGCCAAGCACCTGAAAGCAACCCTCATTGATACTCAGCTTACGATTGGGAATCATCAGATCAACGTCAAATTCCATTTTATAACCCAGTCCGTGACAAACCGGACAGGCACCGTAAGGATTGTTAAAAGAAAAACTTCGAGGTTCGATCTCTTCTATGCTGATACCGCAGTCCGCACAGGAAAAGCTCTCGCTGAACTTCATCGGTTCCGATCCGATCACATCTACCGTTACCGTTCCTTCCGCCAGCTTTAACGCTGTTTCTAAGGAATCTGTCAGACGTTGTTCGATTCCTTCCTTTATCACCAGACGATCCACTACAACATCAATAGAATGCTTGATATTCTTATCCAGTGTGATCTCTTCCGACAATTCATATAGACTGCCATCTACGATCACCCGGACGAAACCGCTTTTCTTCATGTTAGCCAGCAGCTTTTCATGTCTTCCCTTTCGTCCCTTTACTACCGGTGCCAAAAGCTGGAACTTTGTTCCCGGCGCCAGCTCCATTATGGCGTCTACCATCTGATCCACCGTCTGACGGGCGATTTCCTTACCACACTTGGGACAGTGGGGAACTCCGATCCTTGCATATAACAAACGGAAATAATCATAGATTTCCGTTACCGTTCCTACGGTAGAGCGGGGATTTCGGTTTGTTGATTTCTGATCGATAGAAATCGCCGGTGAAAGCCCTTCGATCCGGTCTACGTCCGGTTTTTCCGCCTGTCCCAAGAACTGTCTGGCATAAGAGGATAGGGATTCCATATACCGCCGCTGTCCTTCCGCATAGATTGTATCAAATGCCAATGAGGATTTGCCTGATCCGGATAATCCGGTCATAACTACCAGTTCATTTCTCGGTATATCAATGTCGATCCCCTTTAGATTATGTTCATTTGCACCACGAATCTTGATGTATTCCTTTTTCTCTGCCATGTTTTATCTCCTGCCTTCATGTGATTTATACCGTTCCGCCCGCTATATGTGCCATCTATGCATCTATATCCCGCAGTACGATCTTTAATTCCTTTAATTCATCTCGCAGCACTGCTGCCAGTTCAAAGTTCAGTTCAGCCGCTGCCTGATTCATTTTCTTGGTCTTTTGTGCGATTGCTTCCTCCAATTCCTTCTTCGTCATGGATTCCGCATCTTTTGCAGTTTCTTTTTCTTCGTCCAGATTATTTTCATTGCTGATAATATCCCGAATGTCCTTTTGTATCGTCTTGGGTATGATCCCATGTTCCTGATTATACGCCGACTGAATCTCCCGTCTTCGGTTCGTCTCGGAAATAGCCACTTCCATTGACTGTGTAACCGTATCCGCATACATGATCACATGCCCCTGTACGTTT
>CANPZL010000020.1 GCA_947589055.1 uncultured Lachnospiraceae bacterium
CCTGCCGTTCGCTTTGCACATACGGCCCTACGCCTCCGTCTTTATCCGGTCCCTCGTCATGAACCAGACCGGTCTTTTCCAATGTCCGATAAATGATGTCCAACGCTTCCGCATAGAACCGTTCCTGATCCGTATCCTCAATCCGTAATATGAAATCACCGCCCTCATGCTTTGCGATGAGATAGGCATACAATGCTGTTCTTAAATTTCCTACGTGCATACGTCCCGTTGGACTTGGTGCAAATCTGGTTCTTACTTTGCTCATTTTTTCCTTTCTCCTCCAATTCCGAATAAAAAGGGCTTTCCAGAACGGATTTCCGTTTTCTGCAAAGCCCAATCAGTTTTTTGCTATTTTTATTTATTGGCACCACAGCAGAATTTATACTTCTTGCCGGAACCGCAAGGGCATGGATCGTTTCTTCCAACCTTAGGCGGCTTCACTACCGTCTTAGAAGTCTTCTCCAACCGATATAATTCCTTTCTTCTTTCCGGTGAAAGAATGGCATCCCACTCCTCTAAGGTATACAGCCATTCTGCGTTACAGCCAACCATATTCATATACAGCTTTTCTACATCTATGTCAATGGAAACCGGTGTATCCGCTTCCATCTCCTCAATGTTATTAGGTGTTTTCAGGCTTTCATCAATTCCATCTAAAAATCCAACCATTAGCTGAAGCGTCGTTTCGTATTTATCCGCCAGTTCTTGTACGGTTCCTTCCACCACCTCATCCGGATTTTTTAAAAGCTGCTGATAAATTCCTTTTTCCACATTAAAATAATTCAGCCAGAACTGCTTTCCTTCCGGTGTTCTGTCATCCAGACCATATGCGTAATCCCGCCAATCCTTTAATAAACTCATTTCTTTTGTCCTCTACTTTCTGATTCTGATGTTTTCTGTCACCAGCGTAACAAGTATAGCAAACCTGTTTTACTTTTTCAACCGTTTAACACCAGCTTCTTTTTTCTGCCTGTTTCCATTCCTCTTTTCTGCCTTCATACTGCTCTTCCAGCCAAGCGATGGCAGCTTGTCTTCCTTCCTCACTAAACGGGAACTGCTTTTTTGTTTTTTCTTTTTCGTTTGTCGCCTCATAGGAAAAAGGTTCTCCCCAGACAACGACCTCCAAGCCTTCTTTTTCTATCCGTTCTTCTTCTGTCGATTCCGGTAACGGCTCCAATACACGGTGAAACAAAAACCGCATCCCCCGATAGCTTCCCGTCCACTTCTGCTTTTTAAAATATGTCAGAGGCATATATTCTTTCCGTTCCAGCATATTCTATCCTTTCATAAATGCAAGCAGTTGTTCGTATTCCGCTTCCATTCGGTCATATCCATGCTGATAAAAGGCTTCCTGCTTGGCTATATCCTTTTCAAACTTACTGATACAGGGAAGCTCCGGCCGCAGGATAAAGATCCGGCCTTCCTTTGCCAGACGTTCCATTTCCTCCGCCTGGCTTCGATAGGTTTCCGCCCTATGAAGCAGGGTATCTGTAAACTTAGGATATTTTTTCCCATATGCCCAACGGATCAACAGCTTCCATTTGCTATAATCGGTAGGCATCTCATCCGCTTTTTTCGTCATGATGATCACTACCTTATCACAGCCCTTGTCAAAGGCATGTCGATACGGAATCGAATCTACCAGACTGCCATCCATATAAGCGCTATCGTCCATTTCTACCGGCGGCGAAATCAAAGGCACGGAACAAGAAGCCTTTACAGCCGAAAGCGTATGGGAATCCTCACCGCTCCCGTCGATATATTCTACCCCGGCAGTTTGGCAATTCACCACAACAATTTCATGTTCAACCGTTGATTTTTTATGTTTTTCAAAATCATAGGGAAACTGTTGGTAGGAAAATTCAAAGACCATTTTCTCCAGATTTAAAAAATAACCAGTCTTCCACACTTGGGAAACTCCGTAATAGCGGTCTTTTTTTCCCGGCATGATCACCTGTTTGGTTCTTCCACGCTGGCCGGAAATAAAGTTCATCATATTTCCTGCCCCGGCAGAAACACCTGCAATATAATCAAATGCAACTCCTTTATCCTGTAGGAAATCCAAGGCGCCTGCGGTAAACAATCCTCTTAATGCCCCGCCTTCCAACACCAGACCTGTCTTCATTTGCATCACCCTTATCTAATCCTAGGTATTGTAGTTCATTGTATCGCTACTCTCCCTTTCTTGTCAAGACGAAGCCTGCTTTTGCCTAGCATTTTCCGCTTACTCCGTTTTTCAGCCGGGAAAATAAATCCTGTAGGAAAAACCTTTCTCACGCTGAACCGCCTACATAAAAAAAGAGACCCCGGCGGGGAAACCGGAGCCTCATGGATAAAGGGGAGGATCGTAGGTCTTTTCCATCGAAAAGAGCTTACGCTGTTTATCCAATAAGCTGTTCCTTATTGGATAATCATAGTATTCTCTCTTTTCAGAAAAATATACTTCTCTTTTAATTTTTTATTGGGAAATCGCTTTTCTCTTCACTTTGATTCAGCAGTTTTTCCTTCCTCTGCAAGGAGTATAGTCCGCCGGATCGGAATCGCAAGCCCGTAGGCGACCGCCACGGAAACGACATCCTTTAACAGATACGGAAGACTTGCCAGTAAAAACGCCTGGAGTATGCTGTTGCCGCTGACAAAAGCAAATTGCAGAAAACCACAGCAGTGGCAGATCATAAGTCCGAGGATTCCGGTCAAAATTGCCAGCCATTTATATCGGATCGACTCGTACATTCCACAGCCAAATGCCAGAAATAAAAAGCCTATAATATAGCCTCCGGTCACACCTGCCAGCTTTCCAAGCCCGGCAGTAAAGCCTGCATAAACCGGCACGCCTGCCAAGCCCAGCAGAATATAAACGAAAACCGATAAGGTTCCTCTCCATTTTCCTAATACATATCCGGTCAGGGCTACTGCAAAGGTCTGTAATGTTACGGGTATCTGCCAAGGCGTTTGGATAGACACCTGCGACAAGACTGCAAGGATCGCAGCAAATACTCCCACCATAACAATCGACCTTGTCGTAAAGATTGATTCCTTCTTTTTCATATATTGTTACTCCTTCTGTTTGTTTATTTCATACCGGACGCACACTAACCTCGCCGGAGTTTAACGTAATCAGCATACCGTCCTCTCGTTTTATAACCAAATGCCCACTGTCGTTTATCTCCACTGCCACACCCGTTACAGGCGGCTGACTAACCGTCTGAACCCGCTTCCCCAGCAGGAAACTGCGCCTTCTATATTCTTCCATAAAGGTATGTTCTGCCAGATGTTCATAATATTGCCAGAAATGATTTAACACTCCTGCGGCAATCCGGCTCCTCGCCTCTCCATTGACGTCCTCCCCTTCCGGAAAAACACTTCCTGCCACCTGTTCTAATGCGCTAGGGAACCGCTGCTTCGGTGTTCGGACATTGATGCCGATTCCTGCCACTGCATATTCCAGCATTTCATTTTCCACATTCACAGATGCCTCTGTCAAGATTCCGCAAACTTTTTTTCCGTGGCAGAATACATCATTTACCCATTTGATTTCCGCCGGATACCCGGATACCTCTTCTATTGCCTGCGCAGCCGCTACTGCCATCGCAGTGGTAATATACAAGGCTTCCTGTGCCTTACAACCGGGACGTAACAGTACACTGATATAGACACCGCTTTCCGGAGGGGAATAAAAGCTTCTTCCCATACGCCCCCGGCCTGCGGTCTGCTCCTCTGCGATCACTACCGTTCCTTCCGCCATTCCTCTTGCGGCATATTCCTTTGCCTTGTTGTTGGTAGAATCTATGGTCTTATGTACCTCTAAGTGCAGATTCCTACGCTCCGGATGTAAATACTTGGCAATACTCTGGACTGAGAGAATATCATTTTCCGGCTGCAGGCAATATCCCTTATTGGTTACCGCCGATATGGCGTAGCCTGCATCCTGTAAGCCCTTAACAGCTTTCCAGACTGCGTTCCGGCTTACATTTAACTGTCTTGCCAATGCTGTTCCGGAGATCCGGTTTCCCTTTTGCTCCTCCAGTATCTTTAAAACTTGTTCTTTCACATGCATTTGTTTGGCCTCACAAATATCATTGTTTTCACAAAATCATCATAGCAGACAGGATGTTAATTGTCAACTCTATTATATTATATGGGTGACAATCAACCGAAAACGTCTCCTATGAAACCGTAACGTTTCCATTGAAGAATTCTTAAGTTTCTCATGACAGAATGGGCAACAAAGACTATAATAAGTATATCTGAGGCAAGGAGGAATCAACTATGTATGAACTAATTCCGGCAGGGGCCAAAAGCTTTTATGTCCAATGCCCGGCTAAGATAGGAATCTATCTGACGGACGCTAAGGAAGTCTTTTTAATTGACAGTGGAAATGATAAAGATGCAGGAAAAAAGGTAAAAAAGATTCTGGAGCAGCAGGCATGGAAGCTCAAGGGGATCCTCAATACCCATTCCCACGCTGATCATATTGGAGGAAACCGATACCTGCAACAACAAACCGGCTGCAAGGTTTTTTGTGAGGATATGGAAGCCGCTTTTATCCGTTTTCCGGAACTGGAAGCCGCTTTTTTATATGGCGGGTATCCCAGTAAGGACTTGCAGCATAAAGCCCTTCTTGCTCCTGCAAGCCAGCCGGTTGCTTTTACAGATCCGGATTTTCCAAAGGAAATAGAACCGCTATCCCTGCCCGGACATTCCATTGCCATGACTGGCTTCCGCCTTCCGGATGGAACCGTTTTTCTAGGTGACTGCATCAGCAGTCCCCAAACTCTGAAAAAATACGGCATTGTTTTTCTCTATGATGTGGAAGCTCAACTCCGTACCCTGGATTTTCTTGAAAAAATAGATGGTGCTTTCTTTGTCCCGGCACATGCGGAGGCTTCTTCTGATATACGGGAACTGATCCATTTAAACCGCCAAAATCTTTACGATACAGCCGGGCATATCTGCTCGATCTGTCAGGAGCCAATCTCTT
This sequence comes from uncultured Lachnospiraceae bacterium, assembly GCA_947589055.1. Taxonomy (GTDB): domain Bacteria; phylum Bacillota; class Clostridia; order Lachnospirales; family Lachnospiraceae; genus CAG-632. The sequence goes on from CANPZL010000020.1 coordinate 4,982, forward strand.
TTGAACTTCTCCTGCAGCGTATCTTTCAGGAATATGAACTGACGATGACCATAGAACAATATGCTTTAGTAGGCAGTACGGTCCGTTCATATCTTTCTTGGTTAAAAAACACCGGGGCGGTTACCACAGAGATCGATCAACAGCTTTTACTTTGGAAGCGGGTATAAACTTGGGCTTTTTCTCTTATCTATGCATCCAGCTCCTGCCATTAAGCACATTCAAGACAGCAGCTTCCCGTACCTGATCGTATGCAGCAAACTGCCTTTTGGCCTGCTCTACATTTTTATATACCTTCCAATAGCCGCAATAGGCATAATTCTTTCCCTGATTTTCCAGAAATCCCATTACATCATCAACCGGGTATCCCAGCAGGATCCCAATCTCATGCGGAAACTCTCCCAATCCCAGTTGATGCCTTTGCAGCCTCCCGGATAACCGGAGTAATACGGAAATCACCTGAAACTCTGTATATCCAAACTGACGCATGATCTCCTGAATCCTTTTTTGCCATAAAGTCTCCTGCATTTCTGCTCTTCGGTACAACAGTACCTGATTTTCATCACCATTACACGAAAGAACCCATACATATATCCCAGCAGTGGGAAAGCAATGGCATATAGCGATCCTCTGCCGCCGGGTCAGCCGGATCAGATTTGCCAGTTTTATTCCATACAGGATCGGGGCGGAATGAAGAGCAAGCAGCATCTCTAACTGTTCCATGACATCTGCCGAGCCTAAATATCTCATAATCTCATGAATCGGCATTTTACTCACCTCAATCGTCCTTCTGATTGTATATTCTTCCGGTTAGTGTTTCCGATTTGGAATTATGACATGCATTTGATTATTCTTTGCTGCTATATCGACTTTTTATTTTCTTATAGAAGTTTTCTAATTTTTTAAATACAAATCCATTTAGAACATATTCCATTATTCCCGCTAATCCTACTGTCAATACTATAAATTGTAACCCCATGTGATCAGGCAACCATATTCCACCTAAATCAATAATCATAATCGAAAATGACTGTGCCAAATACACACAAAGACATAAACGAGATAATATTTTACATATTTTAGAAGATGCGATTCTTTCCCACACATTATTATCACCTGCAAAATAAAGTATAACTACGCATGCAGGAATCACTATAACGTTGTATAAATTATATGCCGCTCCACAAAACTTAGATAATTTATAAATCATATACAACATTACTAAAATGGAAGCCGGGAATGCCACCACCCCCCCTATTTACACTTGTATCATAATAATTTTTCTTTTCCATTCTATTATTCATAAAATCAGCCATTAACATTCCTACCAAAAATTCCGGCACTCTATATATAGGATTTGTATAATAATCTAAAAACAGCATTGGTTTATCGTAATAATAAAAAAATGCAAAAACTGAAAATGCATAAGAAGCTAAAATCAATAATTTTTTTTTGCTTTTATTGATTGTGTTTATGATCATATTCAAAAAAGGATATATCAAATACAATATCCATAGACAACTAAGAAACCACCAATTATCATTATAATAATATGCATTTATGTCCTTATCAAATAATGTTTGTGTCAAAGTCAGTTCAATTGGCAGTAATTTTATTTTATTCACTGGTATCCTATATCTAAATATCAAACATACTATAAGCATAAATAAAAAGATTGGATATATCTTACGAAGTCTTTTTCTATAAAATAAGAAAAGCTCTTGAGCAGATGTCATATTTTCCTTATATCCTAATCGTAGAGAAAATCCAGATAAAATAAAAAAAATTGTACATCCTATTGCACCAACGCCAATTAGAGTATCTATACAAGCAATCCCTGTTACATATCTATAATGAATCTGCGCATGAAAAAAAAGTACCCATAAACAACTAAAGATCCTTAGCAAATTAACCTTATTAGAACAAATCCCATGTACCATCCTCTGTTTTCCTTCCATTTTTTCTTTCGTCTACTATTCGTTAAGCATAACAGAAACCCCTGCCTTTGACAACATTAAATTCAACGAATTACAGAAGGCTAATCGAAAACTGATGACATCAATATGTCCAAAAATAAAACTATAGAAAGAAGAAAATCAGGTAGTCAATTCACAATAAAAATGATATAATAGTTTATGTGTTTTCATGTGTTCAATGGAAAGAGAGGGAATACATATGAAATCAAACGAATCTGCTGAAAATTATTTAGAAACCATATTGATATTGAGCAATTCCAAATCCTTTGTCCGGTCTATTGACATCGCAGAAGAATTAGGATTTAAAAAATCCAGCGTCAGCGTCGCCATGAAGCTGTTGCGTGAAAAGGGACATATTTGTGTGGATTCAGACGGGCATATTACGTTGACCGAATCCGGAAAAGCCATTGCCGATATGATCTATGAGCGGCACCAGCTTCTCTCCCACTGGCTTACCCAGTTAGGGGTAGATCCGGATATTGCCGCCGAAGATGCTTGTCGTATTGAGCATGTAATTTCCAAAGAAAGTTTTGATGCGATCAAACAGCATGTATTGAACTCCTGACAAACGATACCGGATGATAAATTGCCGCAAACCATTACGATAAAAAACTGCTGAACTGCTGTTTACACATACGATGCTTCATCTTACTCTTTATTCTCCTCTTCTTTGTGCTTTGGCTCCTTTCCCTTCGTCAAAATACCTTGAAACCAAAGCAAAGCCCAAAGGACAATAGACACTCCCATTGTCAGTCCTAACATCCGCAGGAACAACGGGTTTCCCAGTATTCCCAGCAAAACAGTCGTAATCACTAAACCAGCAAGGATTCCAAGCGCAATCCAAGCCAAAATACGTTTCTTCATATCTCCTCACCAGTCTTTCCAATCATTTGAAAATATTCCCGAATCTTCTGCTCATATCCTAAAGTTCCCGGCTGATAAAACTGCGTGCCTTCCAATTCATCAGGAAGATATTGTTGCTTCACATAATGATTCGGAAAATCATGAGCGTATTGATAACCAATATGTCCCAGACTTTGCGAACCGCTATAATGCGAATCCCGTAAATGTGCCGGTACTGCTCCGGTCTGTCGCTCCTTTACGGTATCCATTGCCTTGTAAATGGCATTTACAATAGAATTACTCTTTGGTGCGGAGGCTACATAGATAGCGGCATGTGCAAGAATGATCTGTGCCTCCGGCATTCCTACCCGTTCCACCGCCTGTGCGCAAGCGGCAGCAACCTGGATCGCCTGCGGATCAGCATTTCCCACATCTTCCGACGCACATATCATGATCCGTCTGGCAATAAAGGTAACGCTCTCTCCACCAAACAACATCTTTGCCAGATAATAAACCGCTGCGTCCGGGTCCGAACCACGCATACTCTTGATAAATGCGGAAATGGTGTCATAATGGTTATCTCCGTCCTTATCATATTTCAACGAACGCCGCTGAATACATTCCTCTGCAACCGGCAGAGTGATCCGGATCTTGCCATCCTCATCCCGTTTCGTCGTCAGGATTCCCAGTTCCACTGCATTTAGGGCACTTCTGGCATCCCCTTCTGCCATGTCCGCCAGGAATTCAACCGCTTTCTCCTCGATCTCCGCCTCATAAGCCCCCATGCCCTTTTCCCGGTCATAAACTGCCCGCAATATCAATTCCCTGATATTTTCTCTGCTCAAGGGACGCAGGGCAAAAACATTAGAGCGGGACAATAACGCCCCGTTTACTTCAAAATAGGGATTTTCTGTTGTAGCACCGATCAGCACTACCGTTCCATCTTCTACAAAGGGCAGGAGATAATCCTGCTGTGCCTTATTGAAACGGTGAATCTCATCCACAAACAGAATGGTCTTTTTTTGATACATTCCCATATGGTCTTTCGCTGCTTTTATAACCTCTTCCATTTCTTTTTTACCGGAAGTCGTTGCATTCAGCTGAACAAATGCAGCGCTGGTGGTATGAGCGATCACCATTGCCAGTGTTGTTTTTCCGGTTCCCGGCGGCCCATAAAGGATAATGGAGCTTAACTTGTCCGCCTGGATCGCCCGATATAACAACTTATCTTTCCCTATGATATGCTCCTGCCCTACGACCTCCTCCAACCGGGTAGGCCGCATACGCTTTGCCAGCGGGGCCTCCTGCTCCATATTCTGCTGCCGCATATATTCAAACATATCCATATCCAACACCTGTTTTCCTTTCCGAAGAACCGGTTTCCTTACAGGAAACTATCATGAACAAAAATAAGCTCCTATGCGTACAAAAACAGGGCTGCCAGAAAACAGCCCTGTTTCTTAAATCATTCCCATTCGTTTCAGATTCATCTCAAATTCCAGTATATCAATGGGCTTGCTCATATAGCAATCATATTGGTTTCCCGCTAATTCTTCATCAAATCCGCCCTCATCTAAGGCGCTGATCATAATGATCTTTGCACGTTCCCCTTCGATCAGGGCATACTTTCCTTCTATCTCACGAATCGCATCCAAAGCCTTATAACCGTCTATCTTTGGCATCATGACATCCAGACAGACCAGATGATAAGGATCCCGGTCATCCATTGCCTGTAGATAATGCTTTACCGCCTGAAAGCCATCACCTACTACGGTCACATCTCCGAATTTAGAAAGCAGCTTTGTTAAAAATTTACGATTTGCCTCATCGTCCTCTGCGACTAAGATTTTCATGTTTGATGACCTCCTATTTTCTAATCAACATCAATATCGTATCAATACTTTTCATGACATCCATTTTCAATGGCTCCGAATGATAAACCGTCCTTCGATCCAGCAGCTGATTCCGCAAGATTCCCATCAACATACATTTCAACTGGTCTGCTGTAAAGGTATCATTGATTTCCCCATCTGTCATGGCTCCCTGTATCAAATCCAGAAGAAATGCATTGCGTTCCTCGATACAATTCCCGATGATTTCTCTGGTTCCCGTATTATGTAACAGAGCCTCATAATTCAGGACGATAGCGGATATTTCCATATAATTATCATAATAGATCGCATAAGTTTCAAAAAACTCATGTATCTTTTCTACATTTGATATTTCCTTGTTCTGTACGGTCCGCATGATGCTTTCATCAAAGCGGACAAAGTATTCCACCACTTCGACCAATACTTCATTTATACCGCCAAAATACTTATAAATCAACGCTTCCGACATATTTTCTTTCCTTGCAAGACTTTTGGTGGATAGCGATGCCAACCCAGCTTCGCTGATTATCTCGATGGCAGATGCTATGATCCTGTCCTTTCGAGAAATGAAGTTTTCACCCATATATTGTCCTCCCGTATTTTACCACTGTCTGCTCAATATGTAACCTTCCCTAGACAACATTTTATGAGATGGCCTATCGTTTGTCAAGGTGAATCCATGAAACGGTCTACCGGAAAACACTTTGTTTTTTTGCTCTTTCTTAGCTGCGTTCCACGAAAAAAAGGAGCTTCCGACGGAAACTCCTTCCTCAATTTCGATTTTGCAGGATAAGCCAATCCAAATACTAATAATTTAATTTCTATTATATCTAAAATGGTACCTGTTGCTCTGCTCGTATTGATTAGATTCTCGTTACATTGACAGCCTGTGGGCCTTTTTCACCGGTAACGACATCGAATTCCACTTCTTCACCATCCTCTAATGACTTGAAGCCTTCCATGTTCAAACCGGAATAATGAACGAATACATCCTTTCCTGTCTCATCACAGATAAATCCGAATCCTTTTTGGCTGTTAAACCATTTTACTGTACCTTTGCTCATATCTTACCTCCAAAACTAAACTTGCGGCGGTACTTGCCACCCATTCAGACTAACACATTCTGTTTCTTCCGTCAAGTAACGTTATTTATTTTCCATTATACATGATCGTAAAATAACAAAATTTTACTTGCATTTTTCTATTTTGTGGAGTATTCTAATTGTGGCATTGGAATTCTCGAATGCATCAGAACATTTTCTATTTTTATTCTATTTTTCTATTTATGAAAGGAGTTATCTATGACCTATCATCAATTTCTAACCTATGTCAGGGAACAAAGCGTTTATGAACTGGAACACCCGGAGGATTATCAGATCACGATCAATCATGTGGTAAAAAACAATTCCGTTGAACTGGACGGTATCTGCCTCCACAAACATGGCGAATCCTTATCGCCGACCATTTATCTAAATTCCTACTATGAAGAATATCAAAAGGGACGCCCACTAAAGTCCATACTTGGTGAAATCATTTCCACGATCAGCAACGACATTCCAAGACTTGAGATTCCGGCTTCTCTGTATGATGATTACGATTCCGTCCGACAGCAGATTATCCTGCGTTTGGTCAATTATAAACGGAATCAGGAACAGCTAAAGACCTGCCCGTATCTTCCGTTTTGTGACCTTGCCATAACCTTCCGCTGGCTGGTGCATTCGGACCCTTATGGAATCGCTTCTTCACTGATCACCAATCGAGAACTGGATTTATGGAACATCACGGTAGAAGAACTTTATCAGACTGCCATTGTAAATACCCGCAACCTGTTTCCGGCCCGGATCCAGCCCCTGCAAGAGCTGCTTACGGAATACCAAGAGGAAAACAAAGCATTCCAACAGTTCATGGATTCTCCACTTCCATCCATCCCGCTCTATCTCTTATCCAATCAAAATCGAATCAATGGTGCCACCTGTATGATCTATGAGCATGTACTTGCTGATTTTGCCGCCGGGCAAAACAGCGACATCTATATCCTTCCTTCCAGTATTCATGAAGTTCTCATGATTCCCGCCCGTTTTCCCTTAGAAGAGGAAGCCCTGCTTTCCATGGTATACAATGCCAATCGTACCGTAGTAAGCCTTACGGAGATCCTTTCTGATTCCATTTATCGATACGACCGCTTTCGAAATCGAATCACGCTTATCGAACAATGGCAGGACCCATAAAAAATACCGGCTGCCAATGCCGCTTTGATGCGTCTACAGCCGGCAGCAGACAGGATCGTCAGCGTCTCTCCCATTCACTGATATACGTCTCCAAGAAGCTTAACAATGCCTTCATCTGCGCATCGGTACCAATGGTTATCCGAAGATAGTTATCAATTCTGTATTGTGAAAAGTGCCGAACATAGATACCAGCGGCTTTTGCCGCTTCAAAAATATCCCTTGCCGGGATCTTCTCATGCGTTGCAAAAATAAAATTCGCTTGCGAATCCGGAAAGGAAAATCCCAGATGTTTCATTTCCCTTTCAAACCAAGTCCTAGTAGAAATAATCTTATCGATCGTTTCTTTAAAATATGCCTCATCTTTTAGAGAAACGGTGCCAAGCAGTAAAGAAGGACGATTCATGGTATAGGAGTTGAACGAATATTTTACATCTTGGATTGCCCGGATCAGCTCCGGATTCCCGATGGCATATCCAATCCGCAATCCTGCCATGGAACGTGATTTTGAAAAGGTCCGCACAATCAAGAGATTCTCGTATTGAGGCAAAAGCTCTAGTGCAGAACGTCCGCCAAAATCAATATATGCTTCATCTATAATTACGATCACATCTGTATTATGGTCCAAAATATCCCGGATAAAATCCAAATCTTCACAAATACCGGTAGGCGCATTCGGATTCGGGAAAACTACTCCACCGTTTTCCTGATAATAATCCTTAGGTCGAATCCGGAAATCCTGCGCTAATTCCGGCCTCTTATACGGAATCCGGAACAGCTCTGCCCAAACATTATAGAAAGAATATGTAATATCGGGAAATAAAATCGGTTTCCATGAATTAAAAAAGGTTAAAAAAGCCATTGCTAAAACATCATCTGAACCAACCCCGACAAATACCTGATCCCTGTCTACCCCATGATAAGCTGCAATCGCATTCACCAAATCTTCCGCAGCAGGATCCGGATATAACCGCAGATTTTCCGGATCTTCCTGTACCTGTCGTATCATAGGAGAAGGTCCGTAGGGGTTTTCATTGGTATTCAATTTTATAATCTTTTCTCCCTTTGGCTGCTCGCCCGGTATATAGGGTTCTACTTTTCTGATATTGGCTCTCCATTTCCTTAACATGCTGATTCTCCTTCGTCTTGTGGAATACCAATATCGTATCACAATCCCATCAATTCTTCCAGTTTTTTAAAATTCCTTCTTCTTTATGAGATGACAAGAAAACCAATAAGAACAGCCATATAGGAGTAGAGGCACCAGACCAAAAACGATCAAAAGGCACTCTCTGCTCTCTATAAAGTGTGCAGTTATCACAATAGCGCCGCCCAGAACCGCCCAGACCAGCCATGTGACATATCTTCCCTTCTCCGTACCGAATTTCAGTTGGATCGCAATCGAGATCCCCAATATCATCAGGGTCAGTACAAAACCCATAGGCACCAAAAAAAAGGTTCCAGACCCATGAAGCTCCTGTCCGTGAAGTACCAGACGCAAACTATGCATCAGCAGATATGCAACCCACGACAGACAGTTCAATATCAGGGACAGAATAAACTTTTCCGTTACATATTGCACCCTTGTCGCCGGCAGGGAAAACAGATAAGGAAATCCATGTTCAAAATCATCATAGCTGATCGTTGTCACAGCAAAATAAGAGATACACATAGTTAAAATCAGTGCAAAATTTGTGTTTCCTATAATTCCGATCAAACTGAGAATAAAAAATATCAGCAGCAGCTTTCCTCTGTTTTTTATCAGGATAAGATCCTTTACCAACAATCCCTTCATATCATACACCTCGCATCATCAATAATAAAATATCGTCGACAGATGCCTTTTCCACCACAACAGAACCATAGTTTTTAAGATAATACTGTCTGTTCTTTGTAAGACAAAGGTATCCGAATGCTTCTTTTTTGGTTTTTATGATAAACTCCTTATCAAAATCCCGCCATTGCTCCTCCGTCACTTTACATATTCCGTAATGGTCAAGCAGGACATCCATTTCCTCATAAAACACGATTCTTCCGTTTTGTATCATATACAAGTCATCACATAACGTTTCCAGATCACCAGCAATATGGGAGGTAATCAAAATAGAACGGGAATCCTCCATATAGCTTCGAAGCAAATCCAGTATCTCATCCCGTACCACCACATCTAAACCGACGGTCGGTTCATCTAAGACCAAAAGCTCCGCTTCATGAGAAATGGCAAGCAATACATGCAGCAACGCTTTTTGTCCGGTCGAAAATTTACGGATCTCCTCTTTTACATTCAAATGAAACCGCTCACATTGTCCTAAAAATGTCCCCTTTTGAAAATGGGGATACATCTGCTTCATAATCTTACAGATGTCTAAAATCGTAAAGTAACCGCAGAATTTAGAATCCGATAACACAACGCCAAACATCTGTCGTTCCTTTGCCGTCATTTTCCTTATATCCCTGCCTTTTATTGAAACATTTCCTGATTCCGGAAAGATCAAGCCCAGTATGGATTTCATGACAGTGGTTTTTCCAGCCCCATTGGGCCCGATAAAACCGGTAATCCGTCCTTTGGGAATCGTCAACGAACAATCCAACTGAAACGAACCGTATTGTTTTTTTATATTTTCTACCTTTAACATTCTGTCAAATCCTCCAATACTAATTGATACAGATCAGACAACTCCTGCCGGTTCATGCCGCAGCTTTTCGCCTTCCGGACCGCCTGCTCCAACAATCGTTCTACTTCCTTTCTCTGCTCCTCCAGCATCAGCTCCTGATTTGCACTGGTAACAAAACTTCCTTTTCCGTGTACCGTCACGATAAACCCCTGTGCTTCCAATGCATCGTATGCTTTTTTTACCGTCAAAGCGCTTACCTTAATTTCCTTCGCCAAAGCCCGTACCGAAGGAAGTAATGCATTCTCACACAATTCTCCTTTCATAATCATATCCTTGATCTGAATCACGATCTGCTCATAGATCGGTTGAAAAGATGAATTGTTGATTATGATTTTCATATTTTTCCTCCTTTTGATAAACAGTATATAACAGTATATATCTGTTGTCAACTGTAATATACTGTTAAATCTAATTCACTTATGCATCTAGTAAAGAAGTAACGTAATAACTTAAAATAAGGGCTTTCGAGGCCAAGTGCTGACCCGTAAAGCCCTTTGTTAATATATTCCGCAGCGCTGGTAAGCAGTATAAACCTTTGTTGGCGCTTGGTTTCCAATGTAACAGTTTCTAATTATTTTCTATGCACTTTCTTCCATATTGCTTAGCTTCAACGCCTGATCGGCTGCAATCAGGGCGTCTAAGATTTCCTGGATATTCCCGTTCATGATCTCATCAATCTTATACAGGGTCAGCTTGATCCTGTGATCCGTCACCCGGCCCTGTGGGAAATTATAGGTTCGGATCTTCTCTGAACGGTCGCCGGTTCCAATCTGGTTTCTTCGTGCTTCTGCTTCTGCATCGTGCTGCTTTTGTTGCTCCAGATCATAAAGCTTTGCCCGCAGCAGTGCGAATGCTTTTTCCTTATTTTGCAACTGGGATTTTTCCGTCTGGCTGTAGATCACGATTCCCGTAGGATAGTGAGTCAGACGCACAGCGGAATCTGTAGTATTGACACATTGTCCACCGTTTCCGGAAGCACGCATGACATCAATCCGTATATCTTTTTCATTGATTTCAATATCCACGTCCTCTGCCTCCGGCATAACCGCAACAGTGATGGTAGACGTATGGATCCGTCCGCCGGATTCCGTTTCCGGCACCCGTTGTACCCGATGAACACCGGATTCATACTTCATAACGGAATATGCTCCTTCACCATTTATCATAAAGGATACACTTTTCATACCGCCGATCCCGATTTCTTCACATTCCAGTAATTCGACCTTCCAGCGCCTGTTTTCTGCATAATGCACATACATACGATAGATTTCCGCCGCAAACAATGCCGCCTCATCCCCTCCGGCTCCGGCACGGATCTCCACGATTACGTTTTTATCATCATTGGGATCCTTTGGCAGCAGCAAGACTTTCAGCTGCTGTTCACAAGCTGCCACCTTTTCTTTATTCATAGCCAGTTCTTCCTTTGCAAGCTCCCGCATTTCCTCGTCTGGTTCTTCCATCATTGTCAGACTATCCTCAATTCCCTGCTTTGCTGCTTTGTATTCCTGATATTTTTCGACTAACGGGGTCAGGTCGCTGTATTCCTTCATGAGCTTTCGATACCGTTCCTGATTGCCTGCTATCTCCGGAGAATTTAATTCCTCTTGGATTTCTTCATATCTTACCAATAAATCCTCTAATCGATCAAACATATACTTCCTCCTGCTTTCTTCTCATCCTTACCACTATATTCACGAACGCTTTTTCCCGCTGATCACCCGGTTTAAGCCTGCCAAATCCTTTTTAACCGTTATTTCTTGAAAACCTGCTTCCAACATCAGACATTCTACTTTCTCCGCCTGATTATACCCAATTTCAAAAAAAATATATCCGTTATCCTCCAGATGAGAACCTGCCTGTTTCAAAATATTTCGATAAAAACAAAGGCCGTCTGTCCCTCCGTCTAATGCCAGTCTTGGTTCATGCTCTTGAACTTCCGGCATTAACGTCTCGATCTCTCCACTGGGGATATATGGCGGATTGGAAACAATGATATGAAAAGTTTCTTCTACCTTTTCAAATAGATCGCTTTCCCGGATCTGCACTTTAGCCTGCAACTGTTGTGCATTCTGCCTGCTGACGCTTAATGCGCCAGTCGAACAGTCTGTCAATATGATTTCCCACGGGATTCCAAGTTCCTGTCTTTGGTTTTTGTTTTTCGCACGCACAACATCAGCAGTTTCGATACTTTTACTGTCAGACTGCTTCTGCATCCGTCTCCAAAGACTAAGTCCTATACAGCCGGAACCGCAGCACAGATCCAAAAGCCGGTATTTTTCTTTGCCTTCCGGCTTTTTCCAGATTTCTGTTTTCTCTGCCATCTGAATCTGGTCCCAAACTGTTTCAACCAAAATCTCCGTATCCTGACGGGGAATCAGCACCTGTTCATTTACCTGAAAGGAAAGCCCCATAAATTCCTGTGTACCGGTAATGTATTGGAGCGGAACATGGGAGGCCCGCAATGCAAGCGATCGACGGAAATCCGCTTCCGCACTCTCTGCGAATGGTTTTTGCAAATCCTGCAACAGTTTTGTATAATCCCAGCCAGTTACCCATTCCAGCAAATAACGGGCATCCAGCTCTGCCTCTGCAATCCCTGCCTCTGTCAGTATGCGTTTTCCAAGCTTCCACGCTTCACCTGTCGTCAAACTGTCTTGTTCCTCCTTCCAGGCGTTCCTTTCGTTTCGTTATTTTACATCGGTATTATCCATTTTCTTCCTCAGTCCAGTTTTCACTGTTTTCTTTCTCACCATTCCGGCCTTCTTCTCGCAGCGCCTTCTGATATGCCCGCCAATCCAATACACCCTCTACAGATGCAATAGCGACCTCCAGCATTTCCTGATCCGGCTCCTTCGTCGTCAGACGTTGTACCCATAACCCCGGCGCACTTAACACCCGAAACAGCCAAGAATCATTTCTGCCTGCCAGCCGGATAAATTCATAGGAAACTCCGGCAATCACCGGCACCAGCAACAAACGAAGCAGAATCCGCAATACCGGATTGTCTACATAAATGACCATAAAAAACAGAATGCTGATGATCATGACGATAAATAAAAAGCTGGTTCCGCATCGCTTATGAAAACGGGGGTACTTCATAACATTATCCGGCGTTAACGGTTCCCCTGCCTCCAGACAGTTAATGGTCTTATGCTCTGCGCCATGATACATAAACACTCGTTTCATATCGTTCATCTGAGAAATCGCAAACACATACAACAGGAAAATAACCAGACGGATCACGCCTTCCAACAAGGCTACAACAATATTATTATCCAACCCTCTCCGAATAAACTCTGAAATCCATGCCGGCAGCAAAATAAACAAGCCGATTGCCAATAACATAGAGAAAATCACTGTCAAGAGCATCAGAATCCCTTCTCCGCCCTTTTTAATCACCGAATCGTTTTGTCCGGAGGCCTCCGGTTCTTCAAAAAAGCTGGCTGAATACGTCAGGGTATTTACACCGACAACTAAGGACTCAATAAAATTCACTACCCCTCGAATGATCGGAAGCCGAAACAATCCCGACCGTTTTCCCAGCGACTGATAATTTTCTACTTTTACATGAATCGTATGATCCGGCTTTCGGACTGCAATCGCAAACTGATCCTCACACTTCATCATAACCCCTTCAATTACAGCCTGACCGCCAATATAAATTCGTTTCATTGGTTCCTCCGCTATTACTGAAAAAGGTTGGGATATTCAATCCCAACCTTATATCTTCTTATTCTTACTGATTTACGCCATACTTACGATTGAACTTATCAATACGCCCACGAGCTTGAGCTGCTTTCTGCTGTCCGGTATAGAATGAATGACATTTTGAGCAGATTTCAACGTGGATATCTTCTTTTGTCGATCCTGTAACAAATGTATTGCCACAGTTGCAGACTACCTTTGCCTGATAATAATCCGGATGGATTCCCTCTTTCATCTTTTTCACCTCACTGTTGCTTTCGTGTATCTATTTGAGCAGGTATACACCTATTATTCGCTCAACAACTCCCTTAGTTTAGCACAATCTTTTTCATATTGCAAGCCCCAAATCCAAAACAGAACGAGAAAATTTCTCAACTATCTTCTGCCAAGTGATTTTTGAACCAGATTTAAAAATTCTGTATTGTCTTTTGTCCGGACAAACAGCTTTAATACCTCTTCAATCGCTTCGTCTCCCTTTGTGCCGCTAATCTCCCGTCTTATGAGGAACATTCCTTCCTGTTCTTCCTTAGTCAGCAGCAGATCATCCCGGCGGGTACCGGACTTACTAATATCAATAGCGGGGAAAATCCGTTTCTCAGACAGCTTCCGGTCCAATACCAGTTCCATATTACCGGTTCCCTTAAATTCCTCGAACACCACATCATCCATTTTACTTCCCGTTTCGACCAGTGCGGTTGCCAAAATCGTCAGACTTCCGCCTTCCCGGATATTCCTTGCTGCTCCGAAGAATTTTTTCGGCATATGCAGTGCTGCCGGATCCAAACCTCCGGTCAGGGTTCGGCCGCTTGGCGGAACGATCAGATTATAGGCTCTGGCAAGCCGGGTTATACTGTCTAACAGGATCACCACATCTTTCTTATGCTCGACCAATCGTCTGGCACGATCCAGCACCATCTCCGCTACACGCTTATGATGCTCCGGCAGTTCATCAAAGGTGGAATAAATCACTTCTACATTCGGCCCTTCAATGGATTCCCGAATATCCGTTACCTCTTCCGGCCGTTCATCAATCAACAAAACCAACAAATGCATATCCTTATAATTCCGACTGATCGTCTTTGCCATTTGCTTGAGCAAAGTAGTCTTACCTGCCTTCGGAGGAGAAACGATCATTCCTCTCTGCCCTTTTCCGATTGGCGAGATCACATCCACAATCCGCATGGGAATCCCCGCTCCCGGCTGCTCCAGTTTGATCTTTTCGTCCGGAAAAACAGGGGTCAGATCTTCAAAAGGTATCCGTTTCTGTGCTTCCAAAGGCCCGAATCCGTTTACGGAACGAATATACAGCAATGCGCTGAACTTCTCTGACTGGGTCTTGATCCGGGTATTCCCCTTTAATATATCTCCGGTCTTTAAGTTAAACCGTCTTATCTGAGCCGGTGAAACATATACGTCATTTTCTCCCGGCAGATAGTTTGCACTGCGGATAAATCCATATCCTTCCATAATCTCTAAAATGCCGTTTACCTCATTCCCACTGTCCAATGCCAGTATATCCTTGTTATCCAGCTTGACAAATTCTTCTTCTGTAAACGCTTCATTCCTTACATTCAGTATCCGTTTTTCCTCTGTCGGACGCTCGGAACGCTCTGCCTCATAAGCCGGGCTTTCCTGTACCTCCAGACGGCTGCTTTTCGGATCAAAATGGTATTCCGTCTTAACTGCCGGTCTGCTTTCGTATTTCATGACCTCCGTCTGCCGGCACTCATTGTGTCCAAAGGATCGTTCCGTGCTTTTCCCCTCTGTTTTTCCGGAAACCCGTTCTGATTTTACCGTTCCCCGCTCGTTTCTGATACCGCTGCGAAGCGGATGCGTTTCCCGCCCGCCGGCTCCGTCCGGCTTCCCCTCGTAACGCTGCGCCGGTCTGGTAAGCGGCCGCTGTTCTGCCTGCTCCTGTGGTTCTGTCTTCGTGCTTGTCCGGCGGATAGTCTTTTTTCCCCGTAATGCCGGTTCTTCGGATCGTTCCTTTTTCTCCTTCGTTTTTCCTTCCTCCATCTCCTCTAAAAGCCGAACCAGCTCCGCTTTTTTATAAGTGGTAACGCCTTTTAATTCTTTGCTTCTCGCCACTTCACGCAAATCCGACAAGTTCATACTGCTATAATCCATATACAATTCCTCTCTATAGTTTTTAATGATTTGGGTTCCTGTTCAAGAAATCTCGATAAGTAGAATTTTTAATCTTTGGTCATTATAACATATTTTTTTTGGATGGTAAACCCAAATTTTTCTTTTCCATTTCTCAAAATTCCTCGGAAATACTTGCGGTGACATTTATCAAATGCTATATTAAAATAGATTTCTCAAATCAAAGATAAGAAAATAAGAACAAAGGTGAAACAAATGGACGTATACGAAAAATCATTAGAGCTGCACGCACAATGGAACGGAAAACTGGAAACAAGATCAAAATGCCGGGTACAGTCTGCACAGGATCTGGCCCTGACTTACACTCCGGGCGTTGCAGAACCCTGTCGTGTCATCGCAAACAACGAAGAAGCGGTCTACCAATACACCAGTAAAGCTAACACAATCGCCGTTGTCACTGACGGCAGCGCTGTTTTAGGACTTGGTAACATTGGTGCAAAAGCCGCCCTGCCTGTTATGGAAGGGAAAGCAGTACTATTCAAGGAATTTGGAAATGTAAATGCGGTTCCCATTTGTCTGGATACCCAAGATACAGAAGAAATCATCCGGACTGTCATCCATCTGGCACCAGCATTCGGCGGAATTAACTTAGAAGATATTTCTGCTCCCCGTTGCTTTGAAATTGAAACCCGTTTAAAAGAAGCCTTAGATATTCCCGTATTCCATGATGACCAGCACGGAACTGCGATCGTCGTACTTGCCGGAATCATCAACAGCTTAAAGATTACGGGAAAACAAACTGAAACCTGTCGGATTGTGATCAATGGCGCAGGTTCTGCCGGAATTGCAATCGCAAAACTGCTTCTGCGTTATGGCTTTCGTCATATTATGCTCTGCGACAAAACAGGTATCATAAATACGGACACGGAAACCCTAAACTGGGCGCAAAAAGAAATGTGCAAGGTTACAAATTTAGAAAATCGGAAGGGAACATTAGCAGATGCCTTAAAAGGAGCCGACATATTTATCGGTGTTTCCGCACCGAACCTGGTAACCCCGGAAATGGTCGCTTCCATGCATTCCGATTCCATCCTTTTTGCAATGGCAAATCCTTCACCGGAAATCATGCCGGATACCGCAAAGGCAGCCGGAGCCAGAATCGTAGGCACCGGTCGTTCCGACTTTCCGAATCAGGTCAACAACGTCGTAGCATTTCCCGGAATATTTAAAGGGGCTTTGGAAGGACGTGCCGCCCAGATCACAGAGGAAATGAAGCTGGCCGCTGCACACGCCATTGCAGATCTGGTAGCGCCGGAGGAATTAAAGGAAGACCATATCCTGCCAATGGCATTTGATCCAAGAATCGCAGACGTGGTGGCTGAGGCAGTTAAATCTCATATTCCTCGATAAACCATAATGTATACACAAAGGAGTTCCTTTTTATGTCAGACAATCGTCTTACGCAGTACAAATTGATCATCCTGTTTATGCTGGAGCGTGTGGATTTTCCTTTAACCACTTCACAGCTCTCACAGTTTATTTTAGATAAAGGATACACTGATTATTTTACCTTCCAACAGGCAATCAGCGAACTGGAGGAAGCGGGATTTATCCGCTCGGAGCTGATCCGCAACACCACCCAGTTCCATCTGACGCAGGACGGAAAAGAAGCTCTGGAACTATTTGACTATAAACTCTCTCCTGCCATTCAGGAGGATATTTATCATTACTTTGAGACAGAAAAAATCAACCTCAGAAATGAGGTTGAGATTTTTGCCACCTACTATCCTGCCAAAAATGAAGAATATATTGTACAATGTACCATACTGGAACGAAAGGAAACCATGCTCGACCTAAAACTAAATGTTCCTTCGCTGGAACAAGCCATTCTGATCTGTGATTCCTGGCAGGAAAAAAGCAGTGCCATCTATGATTACTTGGTAAAGCAGCTCTGGAATTTAAAAGAAAATACAGAATCCTAAGCTATTCCTGTCCGCCATTTTCTTCTTCCAATCCCCACTTTTTTATTAAATCCCAGATTTCCTCTCTTCCCTGCTTTGTAAGAGCAGAAAACGGAATCATAGGGGTATCCGGTACTACTTTTAATTTATCCCGGATGAGCTTCAACTGCTTTGTAACCTGACTCCGGTTGATCTTATCCAGCTTCGTCGCAATAATGACCGGATAAAAGCCCTGTTCTACAATCCAGTTATACATGATGCAGTCATTTGCAGACGGTTCATGCCGAATATCAATAAGAAGAAATACCAGACGAAGCTGTCTGGAACGATGGAGATAGCGTTCAATCATCTTTCCCCATTTTTCTTTCAGCTCTTTTGACACCTTTGCGTATCCGTACCCCGGCAGATCCACAAAATATAATTCCTGATTGATATTATAAAAATTTATCGTCTGGGTCTTTCCCGGCTGTGCCGAAGTTCGGGCATAGGACTTCCGGTTCATCAATGCGTTGATCAAGGAAGACTTCCCCACATTCGATTTCCCTGCAAATGCAATTTCCGGCAGCTTGTTTTCCGGCAGCTTGCTGGTTATGCCGCATATTGTTTCCAAGTTTACGCTTTTTATCTTCATGTTTAATCCTTCCAAGTCTTTCAATACCACCTGTCATTTCTTCACAATGGCCCGTTTTAATACCTCTTCCATCGTAGAAACATAAGTAATCTGCATTCCGCTTATAATCTCATCACTTAATTCCGTTATATCTTTTTGATTCCGAAGCGGAATTAGCACTTCTTTGATTCCGTGATTTTTCGCTGCCAGCAGCTTTTCCTTTAAGCCCCCGATGGGAAGCACCCGTCCCCGCAGTGTGACTTCTCCGGTCATAGCAATATCTCCACGCACCGGACAATTCCGAACCGCTGAAAAGAGTGCCGTCGTCATCGTAATCCCTGCGGAAGGTCCGTCCTTGGGCACTGCTCCTTCCGGTACATGGATATGGATATCCGTATCCTTTAAAATATCCTCTTTCTCCATTCCCCGGACACAGCTTACTGCTATTCTGGCAGACTCCTTCATAATATCGCCCAGATTCCCTGTCAATTCTATTTTACCAGTACCGGGCAACAGGCTTACTTCTATATGTAAGGTATCACCGCCTACACTGGTCCATGCCAGACCGGTTACACTTCCAACTTTCGGTTCCAGATCCCATGTTTCCGCTCCATATTTGGGAATTCCAAGGTAGCGTTCCAGATTCTTTTCCGTTATGGTCACGGATTTTCTGGTTCCCTCCTCTAACAGACGATCCGTTTTTCGGCAAAGTACGGCGATCTGCCGTTCCAGATTCCGAACCCCTGCTTCTCTGGTATAACCTGTAATGATCTGATTCAGTGCTTTATCATCAATTCGCAGCTGTCCTGCCTTTAATCCATGCTTTTTCCGCTGCTTTTCGATCAAAAACTCCTTTGCGATATGCAGCTTTTCATTCTGCGTATAGCTGGAAATCTCTATCAGCTCCATACGATCTAACAAAGGCTTTGGAATCTGAGAAGCATCATTGGCAGTGGCCAGAAACATTACCTGACTTAAATCAATCGGTACTTCAAAATAATGGTCTATAAACCGGCAATTCTGCTCTCCGTCCAATACCTCCAGCAAAGCGGAGGATGGATCCCCTCTATAGTCATTTCCCAGTTTATCCACCTCATCCAACAGCATAACCGGATTCTTGACTCCTGCCTTTATCATCGCCGCCGCAATCCGACCCGGCATAGCTCCCACATAGGTTTTTCTATGTCCGCGGATTTCTGCTTCATCCCGGATACCGCCTAAGGAAATTCGTACATATTCTTTATTCACAGCCTCCGCAATGGAGCGGGCAACTGAGGTTTTGCCGGTTCCCGGAGGCCCTGCCAGACACAGAATCGTACTGTCTCCTGCCTCTACCCGGTTTCGTACTGCCAGAAAATCCAGAATCCGCTCTTTTACCTTATCCAGACCATAATGATCCCGATTCAAGATCTGTTCCGCCTTTTTTATATCATGATTTTCCTCCCGAACCCGGCTCCACGGATATTCCAGCAGTGTTTCAATATAGGTACGGGAAACCGTTGATTCTGACGAGGTTATCGGAATTGCCTCCAGACGCTTTATCTCCTTTGCCAGCTTTTCTTCTACCTCTTTCGGTGCATGCAGTTCCTTTAGTGCATTCCAATATGCTTTTATATCGGCACCGTCCTGTTCTCCAAGTTCCTCTTTAATCAGCTTCTGTTGTTCCCGCAAAACATATTCTCTCTGATTCTTCTCGACACTGCTCTTTAGCTGTCCCTGCAGCTCCTTACGAATCTGATAGATTTCCGCCTCACTATGAAGCAGACGGAGCATACAGACTGCCCGGTCTTCAATTTTTTCAACATTTAAAATGGACTGACGTTTTTCATAGGAAAACGGAAGCTGCTCTGCCAGCATATCAATCAATGCGGCAGTATTCTTTATTTTTGCCAGCTTGCGCAATATCGAAGGATTCATCTTCATACCTGCCTCATAACAGCTATGTATCTCTTCCAAAAGGCTGCCGCAATAGGCTTCCTCCTGTTCCTTCGTCAGCTCTTTTTCGTTCCACCGTTCGATCTCAGCCTCATAGTACCCATTTTGCTGTTCAATGGAAATCAGCCTTCCTCTTGTTTCACCATCTACCAAAACCCGCACGATATTTCCGGGTATCTTAATCATCTGCCGCACTCTTGCTATACAGCCTACCCCCTGCAGTCCCTCTGGTGCAAGTTCCTTTGTATGATCCGTTTCCAGCTGTGTCACAACATATAAGTATTGATCCGCCGCCATAGCCACTTTAACCGCCTCGATGGATTCCCTTCGACTGATGTCAAAATGTACGGTAGTGTGGGGAAGAAGCGTCATTCCCCGTAACGCCACCATAGGCATCCTGCAATGCTCTTTCACTGTTTTCACCCTCTGTCATTTCTCTGATTGAAACACAGTGCCGGGAGCAAGCCCCGGCAATCCTATGTTTTATGCAATTTCACCATTACTCTTTAAATGCTTTTGCAGCAGAGATTTTTTTGATACCGGACGTTCCGAATACTCAAGTATCGGTTCCGCCTGATTTTCTACTACATCCTTTGTAATCGTACATTTGGAAATATAATCATCTGACGGGATCTCATACATCAGATCCATCACTACATCTTCCATGATCGCTCGAAGCCCTCTGGCTCCGGTTTTACGTTCCATCGCTTTTACTGCAATGGCCTCCAGTGCATCCGGTTCAAACTCCAGTTCCACACCGTCCATCTCAAACAGCTTCTTATACTGCTTCACCAATGCACTCTTTGGCTCGCTTAAGATACGAACCAGCGCTTCTTCATCCAGCATATCCAGTGCTGCCGTTACCGGCACACGTCCTACAAACTCCGGAATCAAGCCATATTTTACATAATCCTGCGGAAGAATCTGTTGGAAAAGCTCACCTACATTCTTTTCTTCCATAGCTTTTACATCCGCATTAAATCCGATTCCCTTCTGGCCGATTCGTTTTTCAATGATCTTATCCATTCCATCAAAAGCACCGCCACAGATAAACAGGATATTCGTGGTATCAATCTGGATCAACTCCTGATGGGGATGCTTTCTCCCGCCCTGCGGCGGTACAGAAGCAACTGTTCCTTCTATGATCTTTAAAAGAGCCTGCTGAACCCCTTCACCAGAAACATCTCTGGTAATGGAGACATTTTCTGATTTCTTTGTAATCTTGTCAATCTCATCAATGTAGATTATTCCATGTTCCGCACGTTCAATATTATAATCAGCCGCTTGAATCAGCTTTAACAATATATTTTCCACATCTTCGCCAACATAGCCCGCCTCGGTCAGAGCTGTCGCATCTGCGATCGCAAACGGAACATTCAACAGCTTAGCAAGAGTCTGCGCCAGATAGGTCTTACCCGAACCCGTTGGTCCGATCATAATAATATTACTTTTTTGCAGTTCTACTTCAAAATCCTTCTCTGATAGAACCCGTTTGTAATGATTATAAACTGCAACCGAAAGGATCTTCTTCGCACTTTCCTGTCCGATTACATAATCGTCCAGAAACTCTTTTATCTCCTTTGGACGTAAAAGATTGATCTCCGTGCTTTCTACTTCATCCAGTTCTTCCTGAATGATTTCATAGCATACTTCAATGCATTCATCGCAGATATATGCTGTCGGTCCCTGAATCAGCTTCCGGACCCGATCCTCCGGTTTATTACAAAAGGAACATTTTAAAGGTTTTCTTTCATCACCACGATTTGCCATTTAGTCACCTCAACCTAATTATTTCCAATCCTTCATTTTCTTACCGGCTTATGATTCCCGATTCGTGATTACCATATCAATCAAGCCGTATTCCTTTGCTTCCTCTGCACTAAGCCAATTATCTCTATCTGTATCCTGCTCCAGGATCTCAACGGATTTCCCGGTTTCCTTTGCCAATATCTCATTGATCTTTCTTCTGGTTTTTAAAATATGCTCCGTGGTAATCTTCATGTCGCTTGCCTGACTTCCATTCGGCATACCGCCCATGGGCTGATGAATCATGATCTCTGCATTCGGCAGCGCCATACGCTTTCCAGGAGTACCGCCCGCCAATAAAAAGGCACCCATGCTGGCTGCCATTCCGCAGCATATGGTAGATACATCACACTTAATATAGTTCATCGTATCATAGATACCAAATCCGGCGGAAACCGAACCTCCCGGACTATTTATGTATAGGCTGATGTCTTTGGAAGGATCCTCCGATTCCAAAAATAACAGCTGTGCGATCACCAGACTGGCAGTTACATCATTTACCTCTTCGCCTAAAAAAATTATTCGATCCTCAAGCAGCCGGGAATAAATATCATAAGAACGTTCGCCTCTTCCGGTCTGCTTTACAACATAAGGTACCAAGCTCATTTTAAATACCTCCCTTTCCTATCCATACACCATTGCATTTATTATTCTATATTATCTACATATTTGCAACGGAATTCTTATCTTTTTTTTCGGGATTAATCTACTTCCTTTGCAGCCGCTGCAACAAGATCTACCGCCTTTTGTACAGCAATATCCCGTTTCATGGACGCCGATTCATTTTCTCCCACTACCTCTTTTAGCCGTTCCAGATCCATCTGATAGGTAGAGGCCATCTGTTCCAGCTCTTTTTCCATCTCTTCCTCTGTCACCTCGATCTGTTCCGCATCTGCAACTGCTTCTAATACCAAACGGGACTGAATCCGTTTTAATGCTTCCGGCTTGCACTGTTCCTTAAAACTATCCAGATCCATACCGGTAAACTGCAGATACTGCTCAAGCTGTAAGCCCTGATAGCTTAAGCGCTGTGCAAATTCGTCTACCATCTGCTCCTGCATAGTCGTAATCATCGGTTCCGGTATCTCCATGGAAGCATTTTCAATAATCTTTTCTACTACTTTGCTTTCCTTTTCCCGTTTTGCCTCGCCTTCCTTTTTAACCTGAAGGGTTTTACGAATATCCTCCTTGTATTCCTCCATTGTCTCAAACTCAGAAGCCTCACTTGCGAATTCATCGTCCAGCTCCGGCAGCTCCGTTGCCTTGATACCCTTCACCGTAACCTTGAAAACCGCAGGTTTTCCAGCCAAATCTGCCGCCTGATAATCCTCTGGGAAGGTAACCGCTACTTCTACCTCTTCCCCTGTCTTTTTTCCTACCAGCTGATCCTCGAATGTATCAATAAAGGAATGAGAACCCAGCTTTAAAGGATAATCGCTTCCCTTGCCGCCTTCAAAGGCTTTTCCATCTATGAATCCTTCAAAATCGATCGTAACTTCATCTTCTAACTCTGCGCCCCGGTCTTCGACGGTTACGCTTCTGGAATTCTGCATCTGGATACGCTTTAATTCCTCTTCCATATCCTGCTCCGTCACTTCAACCGGTATTTTTTCAATTTCGATCCCCATATAGTCTCCTAAGGTAACCTCCGGCTTTAACGCAACCTCGGCAGTAAAGATGAATGGTTTTCCTTTTTCCACCTGAACCACATCAATTTCCGGTCTGGAAACAATTTCCAGATCACTGGCTCCTATTTCCCTGGGATATGCTTCCTGAATACAAGCATTAGCAGCGTCTTCATAGAACATGGCCGGTCCATATATCTTTTCTAAATAAGCCATAGGCACTTTTCCTTTTCGGAAACCGGGAACAGAAATCTTACCTTTCTGCTTTTTATATGCCTCTGTCATTGCCTTCTCAAAGTCTTCTTTTGCGACCTCTATCGTAATCTTTGCCATATTCTTTTCCAGTTTTTCTACTGTGTAACTCATATCATTACATCCTCCTTGTTTCTTTCTATCTTCCTTTTAATCAGGCATAAGCTCACTAATTGCTATATTATAGCACAGCACCGGCAGAAATGTCTATATATGTTCGCCATTTTTTCTTACAGAAAAAACTCCGAGGGAACTTACATCCTCGGAGCTTTTCCTTGTCAGTTATAACAAATTACTTACCAGCCATTGCCTTCATCTGAGCTTCTACAAGCTTCTTGGTCATCTGACCGCCAACAGAACCATTCTGTCTGGAAGTTAAGTCACCATTGTAACCCTGCTTTAAGTCTACACCAACCTCAGAAGCACATTCCATTTTGAAACGATTCATTGCTTCACTCTTAGAATACTTGCTATTAGACATCTTCGTTTACCTCCATTCGAATACTCAGACCTCATGCTCATTAAGACGTCATGCCTTAACGAGCTTGATGTCTTACTTCTAGTATTTACAGGAGACAACAAAGTATTATGGTAAGTTATGGTGTTTCCTTTTATAAAATCACGAAAGAAATCATTTTTATTTACAAAATTTTATTTTTTCTTCTTTCCTTTATTTTATACGTTATCGTTTCCGCTTCCACTGCAAGATTCCCAACGAGAAGACTGCGGTTAATCCAAGCAGGCTAACCCAGATAACCGGTGATTCATCTCCGGTCTTCGGCGTGGTGCTATAATTATTTGAAGTTAAAATACTGCCCGGATTCGGTCCCTTGCTAAGATCGGAGGTGCTTCCGCCTGCACCTGTACCGGTATCCTGCGCTGAATTTTGATTCGGTCCGTTAGTCACATTGTTATTATTTCCCGATTCATCCATATAAACCAATGCATAAGTCGAGAATAATGAACTTGATATGGTGTAAGTATTCGGATTGGTATCCAGATCTGACAAACGCTCTGCTGTATGGTCATGAATCCGAATTACGCTTAGATTCTCCCGTCCCGCATATTCATTCGGCAACGGAATAACGATTCGAACAGCTTTACCACCAGAAATGGAAGTTATCTGCGTTTCCGAAATCAGACCATACGCTCCCATCGCCCGTTTCCAAATGGAGAAATCCACATACATAAGCACCTTTTCATTTCTCCGCATATTCTGCATGATATATACCCGATCGGATTCAGGTACTTCATTTTCCGCTAATTCATCTACCGTCATACAAAATTCTATCGTTCCGCCTGCTTCGATGACAGCCAGATCCTCGGCACTGCCAAAATTCGTTGTATCATCAAACAAGCCCTCCAAACCGTTAACCGTATAAGACAAAGTATTTCCCGGTTCCGCTTCTACGTCTGTCTTCTGCCCTGAACGAAGCACTAGCCGGAGTGCTTCTTCCGGTTCCAGAACGGTTCCATTATCAATATTGATTCCCTGACTAACTGAACGGTTCCCGTTTGCCGCCCGAACCGTATACATACCATCCGGTACTTCCGTAAACATGAAGGAATCACCGCTGACTACATTTCTTGACTGAATGACATCATTACCTTCATACAGCATAACGGAGATTTCAGAGGATTGTGCTTCCTCAGCCGCTTCATCCAATACTGATCCTACTATATTGACACCAATGGTACCTTCTACTCCGGTTTTAAAGAAGCCCGTATATTCACAGGTAACTCCCGTCGTAGAAGTTGCTACTATCCGATACTGGTAGCTGGTGTCTTCAACTACATCCGTAAGTCTTGCAGTAACCATCTTATTACCGGTTTCTTTCACATTCGTAAGGATCAGATTTCCTTCTTCTACTATCTTTTGATTACCGGAACCGGTCATACCATATACCACACTGACATCCGCAATCTCAAAGGAGCCTGCAATCACCTCTCCCTTTACTGTGATACCGGCTTGCGCACTTCCATCAACACTGGTAACGATAATATTCATTGGTCGGAATGCATCTGCATAAGTAACGTTCCCTGCCGCATCGGTTGCCCGTATCTGATAGCTTCCGGTCATAGCAGCCGTAAAGCTGGCAGAATATACGCCATTCCCTAATTCCGTAAACGCCAAGCTTTGTGCATATGCCTCATTCTCATCATAGATTGCTTCCAGCTTAGCCAGTCCGCTGGTTTCCTCTGTCACCTGGAATGTGACGTGATTCACCGTTCCGCTTCCTGTCACTAATACATCATGGATCTCCGGAGCGGTTCCATCGTACCCCAGCCGATATACATTTTTTTCACTTTGCAGGCCGGATTCTGCTTCCGACCAGATTCTTAT
The DNA here is from genome assembly GCA_947589055.1 of uncultured Lachnospiraceae bacterium. GTDB lineage: Bacteria > Bacillota > Clostridia > Lachnospirales > Lachnospiraceae > CAG-632. The sequence goes on from CANPZL010000020.1 coordinate 30,913, forward strand.
ATTCCAATATCCCTCACCGGGAAGGGAAATCGTTTCATAAACTCTCTGGAAATCATGAGGCTCCGTCTCCCCATCCTTCCAGATCTGATAATAGGTAAATACCTGAGTTCCATCCGGCGTTTTCTCCTGTGCTTGGACTGTAAGTGCCGGTTCCTTCGTATACCAGCCGCTTTCCGGAAGCTCCGGATCCATAATCAATACCGGCGTATCCGGCACCTCTGCAGAAACTCTGGTAAATACGACCGGATATTCCGTTACGTTTCCTGCCCGATCTGTTGCTGTAATAGTATAGGTTCCCTTTTTCCCTACAGTAAAGGTATAGGTATTCGGACTGCCCGCAGCCGCAGTATATCCATGGATATTACCGTTTTCATCCTGAATACTTATGCTCTGGATTCCACTTTCTGTATCTGTGACCGTAAAGCTGACAGTCTTTTGCGTATCCCAAACCTCATCGTAATCCTCCGGCATGACAGATACCTCCGGCGATGTACTGTCGATCACAAACTGTATCCTCTCCGTCGGGAGACTCACATTATCGGCATTATCATAGGCGGTAACAGAAACTGTATAACTGCCGCTTTCCACAAATGAATAAACAAAATCATAGGTCGTCAGGATACGGCTGCTGTCTTTGACTGTTTCCCGTCCCAAAGCCTCATAGGGAGCTCCGTCCTTTGTTACCGTCCACTCTAATGCCGCTACACCGGCATCCAGATCCGCTACGGAAGCCGTTGCCGTTACTGATTTATAAAAGATCCCTTCACCGGAGTAAGCAGGCCTTCCCTCATTATCCGTTGCAGTGAGCAAAACCTCCGGTGCCTGATTCTCAACTACCCAATAATCGGATCCTTCTACCCCGATCATTTTTGCCTGAACCGATGTATTTCCTGCCTTATCCGTTGCGATCAATGCAATAGTTCCCTTATACTGAGGCGATACCTGGAAGGATGCCTTTCCATCTTTCACTGACACTGTAGTTCCGGTCTCAAAGGATTCGCCCTCCAGATAATACGTCAGAGACTCTGCACCGCTTCTGGTATCCGATACCGGAACCGTGATCACCAGTGCCTCCTTAAAGAAGTTACCAAAACTTAAGAAATTCCCAAGCTTTCCTGCTCCTCCGGAGTTTATCGTCTTTAATTCGATCTGGGTTACATCTATCTCCGGCGCAGTAATATCTACACGAAGTGTAACCGCCTTTACCGCAGTCACTGCTCCGTTTTGGGTATTCCCTAATTGAATGTATACCGTTCCGTTTGCTGCCAATTCCTCAGAAACCATAGCTGCAGCAGAAAATGCAGAATCACATTTTGCTTTCGTTGCCGCCGGATCGCTGGTCACATACACACTGTTATAGGTTTGAGACAGAGACTGAATCGTCGGTTCCTGTAAATAGTACCATTGATTTCCTGATAACCGGCTTCCCTTTATCTCATAATCCCCTTCGTTTACTGCTTCCTGAACTACGACCAGATTCCCCTGCATAACCTCTAAATAATAGTTTTGCAACACAACCGATGTGGCGTCAATTCCGATGGAATAGGTGCCAGCCTTATAATCCGGTGCCCCATAGGTACAGGTGTAATGTCCCTGAATTGCTTTTAGAATCGCCTGCTTATCCGCTCCGGCAACCACCTCCGGGAGATCTTCTTCCTGTATCTCTACCATGAACTGAGGGGTCTGTCCGGTCAGAATATGATCCTCCTCCGAACCATAAACCGGGGCAGTCGTTACCCGTACCCGTCGTTTGGTAATACTTCCGCCTGTCAGGGTCACACGCTCCGAAACGGTATAATACTTTGCATCCCTACCGGACAAGCTGATTCCTTCAATAACAATATCTTTATTTTCTCCTACATTCGCATCTGAAAAGGAGCCGTTTTGCGAATGATTGTTCAAATAAACGTCTGCAGCTTCTCTTGCCCCTTCAAAATAGATGGTTCCAACCGGAAGCTGGGTCGTTCCGTCATACTGCTTTGTCAGATTTTGAACGCCTGTAACAGTCAATTCCTTTTTATTCAAATGAATCGTCAGCGTTTTATAGGTATCTTCCTTCTCTGTATTCACATTATCATGTAATCGAAAGGTTACCGAGATCGTTCCCACCGTATTTACTTTATCCGCAGTAATCTGAATGATATTCTTTTCTGTTGTTATCAGCAAACCGGTAGTTGCCGCATATGTATCCTGTGTAACGCTTCCATCCTCCGTTTCACCGCTCACGTTTGTAATGGTTGCAGTAAAGTCACCATCGTTTGGAACATCATGACAGATACCAATGGTTTCGTTTACCGTCTGATCATATGCGTATTCCGTCTCCATCTTCGTCAGACGGGCCGCCTGATATTCCCACTGAGCTTTCAGGATATATGTTTTCCCGCTTTCTGCGGTTAAGTTCGTAACTGTGCCGCCATCCGGATAAATGGTATGCCCGTCTTCCGCCTGCCAGCCGGCGAAGGAAAATCCCTGCTTGGTAAACGTATTTAACGGAAGCTGCATTTCTTTATCATAGGTAGCAGTAAGATCTTCCATTTCTCCCTGGGCCTTCTCGTCATTTTTATTAAACTGAATGGTATACTGAATCGGATTCCACTGCGGATATACGGTTACGTCCTTTGAGCCAAACGTAAATGAGCTTCCTGCACTGTAAATATTGGTATCTGAATCATCAATCCTCCATGAATCAAAGGTATACCCCGTTCTGGTATATTGTACCTGTCCGTCGCTTTTGGGATCTTTCAAAGTGGTTGTGGCGCTTCCCTTCACTATCTTAACGCATTCCACATGTGGACTGCCTTCTCCGCTGCCGGGCGCATATGTGAGTTTATACGCAATCCGTTCAAAGTTTGCAAACAAGGCCATAGTATTGTTCCCGCCAAACATCTCTTTGGTAACCTTGGTAACCTTCTCATACCCATTACCAGTCTTTCGATACCAGCCTTCAAATTTAAAATAATCCCCCTCGTTCGGCGTACCGTCTTTCAGAGAAAATGAATCCAGTTCGCTTTCCTTCACCACGTCCGGCTCCTTTTGCTGGCCGATTCCTCCTGTATTTTCGTAAATGCCTCCCGTTTCATAGGTAATGGTATATTGCATCTCTTCTGTCGATGGGGCTGATAACAGCGTGTAAGGCGGATTCTCCGTTCCGTTCAGCTCCGTACTGCTTCCCATAGGGCCGCTGCCTTGCGGAAGCTCCGAAGGATCACTGGCTACACTGATCAGATACCAGCTCTGACTGATAATGAGAACCAGACAGACCAGGGCAATAACTGCCCGCTTCGGCCGCTCCATGCACTTTTCCAATAACAAAAAGAACAGACTGATCAACGATACTACAGCCAGCATTGGATATTTCATCCAACGATGCTTTTTCCCCAGATTCACCAGCTTCTGAATGATATATTCCTTCGCTTTCATTCCATCACCTCATAACCCTTTCCACTTAGAATATGTTGTTCCATATTCAGCCATTTATCTATAAAGGTATCATTTTCCATGTATAAGAATCATACAAAATCATCATACCATATTTTATGCTTAAAACAAAGTCTTTTTCTATATTGAACTAACAGTTTTTGAATTTTTCCGCTGCGGTCAGCTCTAGGGCCTCTAACAGAGGATTCTGTTACTGAAACGATCCTATTACTTATCAAACAATGTTTTATTTCTATTCATATCCTCACAAACCTTATTTATATTATATCGTCAGATTCCCTTTAGGATTTTAGCCTTTTTAAGTTCACACAGCTTGAAGCGGTTTTACTGAAGCGGATCCATTTTCCTCTTTAAGAGGATCGGATCTTGAATGCTATGGTGTCTTTCACTACTGTCTTTTCGGATTTTATGGTTTTTCCTGCATTTTCTTGACCCGACTGAGAAAAAAGTGGTAGAATGGTGAGAAAGGTTTGTATTGCCAGTTTGACATGCAGACCAAAACAAAAAATAAATATCGAGGTGTGAAATATGAGTAAGACATTTGAGGACTTAATTTCTAAGGTAACTTCCTGTCCGAAAAAGAAACTTTCGGTGGCAGTTGCACAAGACGATGCCGTATTGGAAGCCGTCCGTGCAGCAAAGGAGCGTAACATTGCGGACTCAATCTTAGTCGGAGATGAAGCCAAGATCCGTTCGATTGCTGATGAAATGAGCATGGACCTGTCTGATTACGAGATCATCGATATTAAGGATCCCATTGAGGCTGCCACGAAAGCAGTAGAGCTTGTACATAACGGAGAAGCGGATATGTACATGAAAGGACTGATCGACACAAAGGACTTTTTAAAGAGTGTGTTGAATAAGGAGGTCGGACTGCGTACCGACAAGGTACTTTCTCACGTTTGTGTCTTTGAAATACCAAACTGTGATCGTCTGGTATTCCTTACAGATGTTGCCTTTATCCCATATCCGACCTTAGAAGAAAAAAAGGACATCATTAAAAACACTGTGGAAGTGGTACATGCCTGTGGTATCCCCAATCCGAAGGTAGCCCCTCTGGCGGCTGTAGAAGTAGTCAATCCCAAGATGCCGGCAACCGTAGAGGCAGCTGAGCTTACGAAAATGAATGAAGCAGGGGAAATTACCGGCTGTATCGTTGACGGACCTCTTTCCTTTGACCTTGCTTACGACCCGGAGGCCGCCAGACATAAAGGTGCGTTAGGCCGAAAGATCGTCGGTGACGCAGATGTATTTTTATTCCCGGATATTCACGCCGGAAATATTACATACAAATGTCTGGTACATACCTGTGATGTTAAGAACGGGAATATCCTGACCGGAACAAAGGCACCAGTCATCTTAACCTCTCGTTCCGACAGTTTTGAAGTAAAAGTAAACTCCATTGCTCTTGCTGCCGTTGTCGCAGAGGCAATGAACCAAAAGAAATAAGGAGGTATAGCATGGCTTATAAACTATTGATCATAAACCCCGGATCCACCTCTACGAAAATCGGTGTATTCGAGAACGAAACCCAGATAATGGAAACCACTCTGCGGCATTCCACAGAGGAAATTGCCCAGTATGCTTCTATTATTGACCAGAAGGATTTCCGGAAGGACGTTATCCTTGCCGCACTACAGGAGAATTCCATTGCCCTTGATTCCATCGACGTGGTAGTTGGACGCGGAGGCTTGCTAAAGCCAATCCCCGGCGGCACCTATGCAGTATCGGATGCCTTGATCGAGGATCTTAAAATCGGAAAGCAGGGACAGCACGCTTCCAATCTGGGCGGTATTCTGGCAAAAGAGATTGCAGCAGAGATCGGACCGCAGGTCCCGTCTTATATCGTTGATCCGGTAGTAGTTGATGAGCTGGCTCCGGTTGCCCGGTACTCCGGCCATCCGGAACTGCCAAGAATCAGTATTTTCCACGCCCTGAACCAAAAAGCAGTGGCAAAGCGTTATGCAAAAGAAATCGGAAAAGCCTATGAAGATCTGAACCTGATCGTTGTTCATATGGGCGGCGGCGTCTCCGTTGGCGCCCATAAAAAGGGCAAAGTAGTCGATGTTGCCAATGCGCTGGATGGTGACGGTCCGTTTTCTCCGGAACGTACCGGCGGACTTCCCAGCGGCAGTCTGATCCGTCTGTGTTTTTCCGGTAAATATACCGAAAAAGAAGTAAGTAAAATGATCTGCGGAAACGGTGGTTTTAACGCTTATCTGGGTACCAACGATATGCGGGATGTTATCAAAATGGCAAAGGAAGGAAATAAAACCGCTCAGGCAGTGGAGGATGCATTTCATTATCAGCTGTGCAAGGAAGTCGGCGCAATGGCAGTGGTTTTAGGCGGCAAAGTCGATCAGATCATCTTGACCGGCGGCATTGCTTACGGACAGGAAACTGTAGATGCCATGACAGCACAGATTGGCTGGATCAGCGGTATCACCGTATATCCCGGTGAAGACGAGCTTCTGGCTCTGGCGCAGGGTGCTTTGCGGGTTGTAACCGGCGAGGAAGAGGCTCTGGTTTATTGATACAATCCTTTTAAAAGAAAACAGGCAAATCCTTACTCAAGAAGGACTTGCCTGTTTTTCTTTTCTTTTATTTTATCTTTTCTCCAAAGAAAAAATCCGCTTTCCGATCTTTTTCTTTCAGATGCGAACGGACTTCTTCCAGCAAACTCTTTCCTTCCTCAATGGAAGCTTCTTCCTTCATCAGATATTCTTCTAATGCCTGCCTGTCTGCCGCTAATCGTTTCTTTAACTGAATAAGATCCAGCGTTTCATCCATCAGGGAATAAGCATTTCCATTCACCTTTTTGTGCCGAATGATCGTCAAGATAATACGAGCGGCACTAATCAATAGAAGAACCATAAATGCAATAAATACTATGGATGCTATTCCGCCAAATGCCCAGTTGATACTCATGATCTTTGCAATAATTCCACAAAAAACAGCGCAGCCTATATAAACCGCTAAACTCCAGTGAAGATTTTTTTTACGCCGATTGATCGTTTTACGTTTCTGTTCATATTGATTTTCCAGATAGGAAAGCTGTGAAAGCATATCCTTGACCTCATACCGGACATCCTCCTGCTTTTGCCCCTCCTCGGCTTCATATTCCTTAAAATCTATCTGTAGATTCATCTCTGCCCCCACTTAAATCATTATAAAAATCCAAAACGGGGCTGTCCAAAACAGACAGCCCCAAAATGGAATGATTGTGAATCTTTACTTATTTTGCTGCTAATTCTGCCTTTAACGCTTCCGTCAATGCCGGTACGATTTTATTCAAATCGCCTACAATTCCATAATCCGCCACATCAAAGATCGGAGCAGTATCATCTTTGTTGATTGCAATGATAATATCAGACTCCTCCATACCTGCAACATGCTGAATGGCTCCGGAGATACCGATTGCAAAATATACGTTCGGACGAACGGTCTTACCGGTCTGTCCAACCTGTAGATCCTTCGGTTTCCAGCCGGAATCAACAACTGCACGGGAGCAGCTTACCGTACCGCCAAGTACATCTGCCAGATCCTGAAGCAGCTTAAAGTTTTCCGGACTGCCAACACCACGTCCGCCGGAAACTAAAATCTTAGCATCCATAATGTCCACGGTATCGGAAACTGCTTTTACAACCTCCAAAATCTCAACATATTTATTATCCGGAGTAAAGCCGGGATTAAATTCAATCACCTCAGCCTTGGCTCCCGCTACCTTTGGCGCTTTCTGCATAACGCCCGGCCGCACGGTTGCCATCTGCGGACGGTGATTCGGACAGGCAATCGTAGCTATGGTATTTCCGCCAAATGCAGGACGGGTCATCAATAATTGATTATGTAACTGCTCCTTTCCCGGTATCGGTGTGATCGGGAAATCGCCAATCTCCAGCTGCGTACAATCTGCTGTTAAACCGGTATGAATCCGTGCCGATACACGAGGACCTAAATCACGACCGATCGCAGTTGCGCCTACCAGCATGATCTCAGGCTTGTATTTCTGAATCACGGACGCCAACGCATGGGTATACGGCTCTGTTCGATAATCCTTTAACTGCGGATCATCTACTACGATAACCTTATCCGCACCATATGCTGCCAGTTCATCTGCCAATCCCTTGATTTCGGAACCAATCAATACAGCAGTTACATCGGTTCCTAAATCCTTTGCCAGATCCTTTCCTTTTCCAATCAGCTCATATGCAATACTGCTGATTTCATTATCAACCTGCTGTGCAAAAACAAATACTCCTTTATATTCTTCTAATCCCATTTTTTTCACCACACTTTTCTTAGATTTATTAAATAACATGCTTGGTTTTCAGCTTGTCTACAATGTAATCTACTGCTTCAGCAGGATCCAGCGTCACCTTTTCACCGGCGCCCTTCCGTACTTTATCAGAAGCTCTCGCAATCTGCGTCGGAGAACCCTTCAAGCCTAAGTTTGAATCGTCTACGTCCACCAGATCCGCTCTGCCCCAAGTTGTAATCTCTGCCTGATAAGCATCAAAGATTCCGCCCGGTGTCATATAACGCGGTTCATTTAATTCAGCAAGTGCAGTGATCAGACAGGGCATTTTCGCCTTTACAACATGATAGCGATCGTCATACTGACGTTCCACTATTACACTGTCACCGTCGATCTTAATATTCTGTGCATAAGAAATAACCGGAATACCCAGATGCTCTGAAATCTGCGGCCCTACCTGTGCAGTATCGCCATCGATTGCCTGTCGTCCGGTAATGATCAGATCATATTCCAGATTCCGGATGGCACCTGCCAGCGTCTGGGAGGTTGCCCAGGTATCCGCACCGCCTAATACACGATCGGTTACCAAGATTCCTTTGTCCGCTCCCATTGCCATCGCTTCCCGAAGTACTTCTTCCGCCTTTGGAAGCCCCATGGTAATGACAGTAACCTCTGCTCCGTACTGATCCTTTAAGCGAAGTGCAGCCTCCAGTCCGGCTTTATCATCCGGATTCATGATCGTAAGCATGGCTCCTCTATCAAGAGTACCGTCCGGATTAAACTTTACGCCGCCCTTTGTATCCGGTACCTGTTTAATACATACAACAACTTTCACTGTATTCACTCCTTTTCCGTATAATATAGGTTATTTCAATAAGCTGCCAGAGATAACCATTCTCTGAACTTCACTTGTTCCTTCGTAAATTTCCGTAATCTTTGCATCACGCATCATACGCTCAACGTCATACTCTCTGATATAACCATAACCGCCATGTAACTGAACTGCTTTTGTTGTTACCTCCATTGCAACCTCAGCCGCATAGAGCTTTGCCATAGCAGCCTCAACGGAATAGGATACCTTAGGATTCACTTGGAATTCGGCCTTTTTCATTGCGGCCTTATAAACCAAAGCCTTTGCAGCTTCTACCTTCGTTGCCATATCTGCCAGCTGGAACTGTGTATTCTGGAACTGGGCAATGGAGCGTCCAAACTGCTTTCTTTCCTTTACATATTCAACGGTTGTCTCCAATGCTCCTTCTGCAAGTCCCAACGCCTGTGCAGCGATACCGATACGTCCGCCGTCCAGAGTATGCATGGCAATGTTAAAGCCCTTTCCTTTCTGACCCAGCAGGTTATCTTTCGGGATCCGGCAATCCGTAAAGATCAATTCATATGTAGAAGAGCCACGGATACCCATTTTCTTTTCCTTTGTACCGAAGGTAAAGCCCGGCGTTCCCTTTTCTACGATAAATGCAGAGATTTCCTTCATGGTCTTGCCACGTTTCTCTACAGTTCCGGTAACAGCGATCACGATATATACATCGGCTTCTTTACCATTGGTGATAAAGCACTTTGAACCGTTCAAAACCCATTCGTCACCATCCAGTACAGCCTTTGTCTGCTGTCCCTGTGCATCCGTTCCTGCACCCGGCTCGGTCAGGCCAAATGCTCCCAGCTTTCTTCCGGTTGCCAGATCCGGCAGATATTTTGCCTTCTGTTCCGGCGTACCATAGGTCTGAATCGGGTCAACACATAATGAGGTATGTGCAGATACGATAACACCAGTGGTTCCGCAAACCTTAGAAAGCTCCTCAACACACATAACATAAGTAAGCGGATCGCAGCCCTGTCCCTCATATTCCTTTGATACCGGAATCCCCAGAAAACCAAGCTTTGCCATTTTTTCAACCGTTTCTCTTGGGAATGTTTCGGTCTCATCCACCTCTTGTGCCAGAGGCTTTACTTCATTTTGGGCGAATTCCTGAAACAGACGTCTCGCCATCTCATGTTCTTTACTTAAAGAAAAATCCATGAT
>CANPZL010000021.1 GCA_947589055.1 uncultured Lachnospiraceae bacterium
GTGACGGGCATGCGCCCTATAAGTCCCATGAGCATCGTTCCGGTGTATGCAAGCATCCCCCGGATGCTGCTCATAGGGTTGCAAACTTACCGCCATGGCCCTCCAAATCGCAGAGCGATTTGTCGGTGACGGGCATGCGCCCTATAAGTCCCATGAGCATCGTTCCGGTGTATGCAAGCATCCCCCGGATGCTGCTCATAGGACTTGCATGGCTTAATGTAAACGCATTATATAATAGAGGGAAAGAATTGTAAATAGAACAGGTTTTCGGGTGGCGTGATGCCAGAAAAAGTGCAAAAAGTGGATAATGTGGATAAGCATAGGAAAGGACAGATTTTAAGGACAGGCGGAAAGAAAATGCCCACAATACTTTACTCCAAATTTCGGGTATAGGTATTGTGGACAATGTGAATAACTATTTTTTTAAGAGTCTTTCTCCAATGATTACAACGTCTCCCGCCCCCATAGTTATTAACAAATCATTTTTTTTGCAATTTTTTTTCAGAAAGGCTTCTGCCTCTTCAAAGGTAGGAAGATATGTAACGTCTGTATGATATTCATTCTGAAGCAGGTCTGCGATGTCTTGGGAAGATACCATTCCGGTATCGACTTCCCGTGCGGCGTATATGCTGGTTAAGATAACATGGTCTGCCAGATGCAGAGCTTCTGCAAATTCCGGCAGCAACGCCTTTGTACGGGTATAGGTATGAGGTTGAAATACACACCAGATTTCATTGTGAGCGGTTTGTTTGGCAGCATTTAAGGTTGCCTTGATTTCTGTCGGGTGGTGGGCATAATCGTCTACAATGGCAACTCCGTTGAATGTACCCTTATATTCAAATCGGCGTTTTGTACCGTTGAATTCTGACAGCCCCTGACAGATCGCTTCCATACGGATATGTAAAGCATCTGCCGCAGCAATGGCAGCCAAGGAATTCGTGACATTATGAATCCCGTTTACATTCAGTCGGATCTTTGCAACCGCAGCTTTATTAACCAGTAAGGTATAGGAAGCACATCCCTTTTCATCATAGGTAATATCCGCTGCACTATAGTTACATTCCGGATTCAGGCCGAAGGTGCGGATTTCCCGGTTTAAATCTTTTATTATAATAGGGAGACAATCCATTTCTCCGTTGATAATCAAAAGCCCCTCCGGACGAAGCTTCTGGGCAAAGGTACGGAAAGATTGTATAATCTCATCTATATTCTTGAAGAAATCCAAGTGATCTGCATCTACATTTAAGATGATACTGATTCTAGGCTCGAAGGCATGATAACTGTTTGTATATTCGCATGCTTCTGTTACAAAGTACTCAGACTGTCCGACACGGATATTGCCGCCGATGGCATTTAACATACCGCCAATGGAAATGGTGGGATCGACTCCGGCGGAAAGAAAAATGTGGGACAGCATGGAGGTGGTAGTGGTTTTGCCATGCGTACCACTGACAGCAACCGAATATTCGTAATTCGACATTATCTGTCCCAGCAGCTGCGCCCTGGTCAACATAGGGATACCGCTGTCAGAAGCGGCCATAAATTCCGGATTATCCGAATGGATCGCCGCAGTATATACGATCAGGTCAATATCCGGAGTGATGTTTTCCGGACGTTGTCCGATTGCAATCGTTGCCCCTAATTGCTCCAGAAGATGTGTGATTTCAGATTCTTTTGAATCAGAGCCGCTGATGGTAAAATGCTCTTGCAGGAGAATTTCGGCAAGACCGCTCATGCTGATGCCGCCGATGCCGATAAAATGTACATGAATTGGGTGATTAAAATCTATTTGGAACATAATAATCCTTCCATTCTGATTCTTTTATGAATTCTTTCCTTAATAATATAGTATAGGAAAAGAATAACGTCAATAAAAAAACTTGTGCTTACAGGAATCTGTTTTTTCTTTATTATATTCTTATGGTCTGTCTTCGCTCAATGTTTCGATTTGTAACTCGGCTTCCGAGACGCCGCTTTCGGTTTTCAGAAAATTCCGTATGCTTTCGGTTTCATCATCAGTCAACGGAGAGGCGGTGGTTCCCGTTAAAAGAATCGTGCTTCCGTTTTCTCCGCACATCAGCCCGCAGCGGACGTCCGTCAGTTTCGTAAAGATTGCAGAGGCTTTTTTTGCAAGCGCTGTACAATCCACCTGTCCGGCTATATCCGCAGAAAGCGTTTCATTTTTCTTTATTTCTTCGTCAAGCTGTTCTTGAAGCTTGCGGATGGTATTTTCCTGTAAGGCGATCGTTACCTTATCTCCGTCGCCTCCGTCTACCGATTTATTCTGCGTTACATGAAGCGTATATCCTGAAAGGTCGTAATCCGCAAGCTTATCTTCCAGCTCGGAAATCCTTGTATCAGACAACTGCGTACCGACAAGGGACACGGAAATTACCCGGTTCTGGTTATCCGCACTGCTCTGCACGAGTTGTGTATCTGCGAATACGAATTCCGAATCCAAGTAAGAGGAAATGTTGCGTTCCAGCATCGAGAGATACACGGTATAGGCTCCGCCCAGCGTGCTGGGAATCACTGCAATTATGATCAATACCGTAATGATGCGGTTAATTCGTTTCTGCCGTTTGGCATCCAACTCCCGGTGGCTTGGAACGCCCAGCATTTTGGTGACGAACAGAGCCGACAGGGCGATAAAGAGTGTGTTGATGGCGAACAGGTAAAAGGCACCAAAAATGAAATTGGCCTGTCCGGTGGCAATCCCGTATCCTACCGTACACAAAGGCGGCATGAGCGCTGTTGCAATGGCCACGCCGGGAATGACATTGCTGGTCTTTTTTCGTGTGTTGCCGATACTGCCTGCAATGCCGCCGAACAGAGCGATCAGGACGTCCCAGAGCGTCGGACTGGTTCGGGCGATCATCTCGCTTGTTGCGGTATCCAGGGGAGACAGGGAAAAGTAGATAGTAGAAGTGATCAGGCTGATTATCACCTGTGTACCGAAGCGGGTCGCTGCTTTCTTCAGCATACTCAAATCTCGGATAGCAAGGGAATATCCGATCGTAAGGATACCGCTCATCAGCGGAGAGATCAGCATGGCGCCGATGATGACCGCTGTAGAATTGACATTCAGACCGATTGAGGCAATGAGGATCGCCAGCATAAGGATCCACATATTGGCACCGTGTATGATGGTATTTTCCTCCATCATATCACGCAGCTCGTCGTAGGAAAGCATATTGCTGCGCATATCGAAAAGATTATGAAAATAGGTTTTCGCTTTTTCTTTTGCCTGTTTTGTTTCGTTATCCATTTTGTTCCTCCTTATGTAGTTCCGAATCTGCCTGTACATGGCCCTCTTGCGGCTGTTCGATACGAATATTGCCGCTGATAGTAAAATGTTCTTGCAAGAGAAGTTTGGTTAGACTTTTTTTAATAACATAGTATAGGAAAGGAATAACGTCAATAAAAACTTGTGCCTACAGGAATATATAAAAAAGTTTCAGTTAGAAATACGATAAATTGTGAAGGATATAGAATTGTGACGAATAATAGAATATCTTGACATATTTTTTGGCCTATACTATTATTTAAATGGTAATTCTTTATTTTTAGAGACATAATATTCAAATATTATACAAAAGTGTAGAGAATTTTCTAAAAGGAATGAGATTTATAATTGTTCCATTTGAGATATAAAAACGGAGGTAGGGAAAACATGAATAGAGTATATAGAAAGGTGATTGTTGTTTTTTTTATATCTGTTATGATGATTTTCACATTGAATGCCTGTAAGAATAATACAGAGGATACTGGCGGGGAAGAAACAGAAGCAGCAGAAACGGCACCTTCTTTTGCAGTGACTATTCAAGTAGATGGAAAAGAGATTACGATAGAAGACACACTGGATAAAACAGTTTTGCAGCTTCTTGACGAAGCAGATATTACCCTAAATAAAGGGGATATTCTCTCGATTGCTCCTGACCAGAAATTTCTTGGGGAGCAAAAAGTAATCATACAGATTCTTAGAAGATGTAAGGTCCAGATCGTTGTAACAGATGAAGATTCACAGGAAGAGCAGCAATATACAGTTGTTCTGGTAGGTGGTACGGTTTCTGATGCAATCGAAGCTGCTGGAATTACGCTGGCTGATAATCAGATTGTTAATTATGAACTTGATAAAGCCTTAGAGAATGAGATGACAATTATCATATCTGATGAGGAAGAGGATACTGAAGAAATAGAAGAAAGCGGAAGTCAGTCTAACAATACAAGAAGATCGTCGACTCCTGCTTCCGATCCCGGCGGACAGCCGGCTCCAAGTCCGGCTGCTCCGGTTCCGGAAGTTACAGAAGCACCGGAGGAAATTCCGACAGAAGCACCTAGTACCGAAAGAACCATTGTCAACAAAGAGGATTATCCGGATTGTGATGGTTCAGGGCATGGCGTTATTGTTTATACATATTCTGACGGAACACAAGAGGAGGTGACTTATTGATGCGTAGGCTATGGAGTGCCTTCTCCCAAATTCTAGGATTCTTTATCCTATTATTTACAGTAGGATGTTTGACTGTTAATGTAGTATATGCTACAGAAACAGGTGGTGTCTCAGGTGATGGTTCAACTGAGGGAGATGAATCGGACGTAAAGTCTGGATTGACTGAAGAAAATGGGAAAATCGTTTATTATAATGAGGATGGAACTTGTTTTACAAGCGGCTACAAAGAAATCGTCGTGAATGGGATCGTGAAATATTATTATTTCCAAGAAGATGGTAGTGCTTTTACTGAAGGTTATAAGGCTTTTGTAAAGGATGGAAAAAGGGTATATTATTATTTTCAAAAGGACGGTAGTGCTTTTACTGGCGGTTATCTGCCTTTTGTTCAGAATGGGAAGCAGTATTATTTCTATTTTCAAGAGGATGGAACTGCTTTTACCGATGGATATAAAGAGATTATAATTGACGGTACACTGCGTTATTTTTATTTTCTTGCAAACGGACAGGGATATAATACCGGTTATAAGACGGTAATGATTGATGGCATAAAATATTATTTCTATTTTGGAAGTAATGGGCAGGCGGTCACTGATAAGATGGAGGCGGTTACCTTTGGAACCAGAACTGCTTATTTTCTTTTCCAGAATAACGGAACCGCATATACCGGCGGTTATAAAGAAATCGCCGCCAATGGAAGGACAGACTATTACTATTTCCTGCAAAATGGCCAGGCATATAACACTGGTTATAAGACTGTGGTAATTGATGGTGTCACCTATTATTTTTATTTTGAAAATGATGGAAAGGCGTTTACAGATGGACTGAAACAAATTTCATTTGGTTCGCAAGTATATTATTATTTCTTTCAGAATTCAGGTAAAGCGCTGACCTCTTGCTGGAATACTGTAAACGGAACGAAATATTATATTCAAGGAAATGGACGTGCATCTAAAGGGTGGTTCTGCGTTGGTGACGGTTATTACTATGCAGATTCTAACAGTGCTGTCTTAACAAACACGGTTGTTCAAGGCTATGTGTTAGATGCTACAGGAAAAAGCACTACCAAGTATCGAATTGTTCAGATTGTAAATTCTCTAACCAATTCTTCTATGAGCGATCAGCAGAAGATAGAAGTATTGTATAATTGGATTTTAAATAACGATATGACCTATATCAGTAACTACGAACATATAAGCTCTTCTTGGGTTTGGAAAGACAGCTGGGTGGATGATATGGCAGTAAGTATGATGGATAATAATGGTGGCAACTGTTATCGTTATGCCGCTTTTTTTGGCATGTTGATTCATGAGGCTACTGGACTTCCGGTTATAGTCTATCATGGAACGCTTCTTGCCACATATGCCAGACCGACTATGCATGGCTGGATAACGGTTTATCAGGATGGTGCATGGCGTTCCTATGATGTCCAGCTGCGAAAGTTTAATCGTTATCCAAACTCACAGTGTTACGGAGGAGATGGCGCTCTCTATATAGATGGTGTAGGAACAAACCTTTATTAGGTGATACAATTATGGTATTTAGTTCATTAGTATTTTTATGTATTTTCCTTCCGGTTGTATTGATCTTGCATTTGATAATAAGAAATCAAAATGTAAGAAATGGCTTGTTGCTTGCGGCAAGTCTGATTTTCTATGCTTACGGGGAACCGGTCTATATTTTCCTGCTGCTTGGCAGCACACTATGCAACTATCTTTTGGCCCGCCTTCTGTCACGATGGCACAGGAGGATAATCCTGATTGGAGCGGTAATCCTAAACATTAGCTTGCTATGTGTTTTTAAATATGCAGACTTTTTATTGACAAGTATCAATACTGTTACCGGACTTTCTCTGCCATTGCCGGAGATTTCTCTTCCAATTGGAATTTCCTTTTTTACATTTCAAGCGTTGTCTTATGTACTTGATGTATATAATGGGAATGTAAAAATACAAAAAAACTATGGGAAGCTGCTATTATATATATCATTCTTTCCCCAGCTGATCGCAGGCCCGATTGTCCGCTATCGGGATATTTCGCAAGAGATTGAGAGCCGGACCGTTGACTTGCGGCAGACTGCTTTCGGCCTTCGGCGTTTCATTGTTGGACTTGGTAAAAAGGTGCTGATTGCCAATGCTATGGGTGTGACAGCAGATGTCGTATTTAATCATGGCGCTGAAAATATCAATATTTTAGCGGCGTGGATTGGTGCTGTCGCATATCTGATGCAGATTTATTATGATTTTAGCGGTTACAGTGATATGGCTATCGGTTTGGGTAAGATGTTCGGATTTCATTTTAAGGAGAATTTCAATTATCCTTATAGTTCCGCTACGATTCAGGAATTTTGGCACAGGTGGCACATTTCTCTTTCCTCTTGGATGAGGGATTATGTTTACATTCCTTTGGGTGGAAATCGAAAAGGAAAGGTGAGAACTGTCTTAAATCGGTGGATTGTCTTTTTGCTGACCGGATTATGGCATGGCGCCAATTGGACATTCGTTTTATGGGGATTCTTTCACGGCTTTTTTTTGTTTATTGAAGAAATAATTCCTCAGATTCAAAAGATTCCGAAAATATTTCTAAGGCTTTATACCATGCTTGTAGTGGTTATAGGATTTGTGCTTTTTCGTGCAGATACTATTTCCGAAGCGGCTCTTTTTATTGCTAAAATGTTTAGCGGGTTTGATTTTTCGTCTGTTTCGGTATCATTTGCCATGCAGTCCCTCACACCACACTTTATCCTCATGCTGGTAGCCGCATGTTTCGGTTGCGGGGCTATATCAAAGCTGTCTAAGTGGATTGGTTCACTGGAAACAAAGAAGATTTTGACTATGACCGAACGGTGTGTACAGGTGGTAACGTTCCTGCTTGCGTGGCTGCTTCTAGTCTGGTGCATGATCCGGCTGGTGGGCGGCAACTATAATCCGTTTATTTATTTCAGATTTTGATAGGAGAAAAAAGTGATGAAATATAAATCCTTTTTATTTATACTTGTTTGCCTTGTGACTTGTATGATTCCGTCTATGGGAATGTTGTTTTTTCCAACCACGGAAACAACAGAAAATAAAGCGGCAGCGTCGGTTCCGGCACTTATGACAGAAGAAGGGACTTTTAATATAGATGTTTTCAATGATTTTGAAGATTATTTCAATAAGCATATTGCCCTAAGGAACCAGATGATATATGTTGATGCAAAAATCCAGACGACACTTTTTCATACATCGAATGTGGATGGTGTGATCTACGGAACCGATGGCTGGTTGTATTATTCATCTACATTGGATGATTATCTAGGAAAATCGGTCATGTCGGAGCGTAAATTATATAATCTGTCCCACAATTTTTCATTAGTACAGAAATATCTTGAAGAGAGACAGATCTCTTTTCTGTTGACGATCCCTCCTAACAAGAATACGCTGTATGGAGATCATATGCCATATTATGATTCATATATTATAGATTGTGAGCATAGTGCCAAATTACTTGCTCCGTTTCTTGCTGACCAGGGAGTGCCTTATCTGAATCTTTTTGATCTGTTTCAGTCACAAAACGAGGTTTTATATCTGCTTCGGGATTCGCATTGGAATATGAAAGGGGCGTGCCTTGTATATAATGAGATGATGGATACATTGCAAATAGAACATGAGGATTATTCTTTAATGGAACCGGTTCTTGAAAAGAATGAAAATGGCGACTTAAATAGAATGTTATATAGTTTTTATGGGAAACCGGAAGCGGATTATTCATATAATCTTACACAGGAATATGTCTATATGAATTCCGTATCAAGTGTTGAAGATGGCTGGATTATTACCGGGAATGAGAATGGTACGAATGCTTTGTTGATGTTTCGGGATTCTTTTGCAAACACTCTGATACCGTTTCTTTCTGAAGAATTTGAACGGGCATATTTTTCTAAAGGATTGCCAAACGCATTGGAGCGGTATGTGGAGGAGTATTCTCCGGATTATGTAGTGATTGAGGTCGTGGAAAGAAATATCGATAATTATCTGAATACTCCACCGATTTTGACTGCGGTAAAGACAGAATTGCCTGAAAAGATAACGATTTCTTCTAATGCTGCCACTGCTGCTATTGAAGTCTGTGAAAACGATGTGAATTATTATCAGATCAGTGGGACGATACCGGCGGATCGTCTTCAGGACGATTCCGTTATCGTTGTTAAAGTCAACAACAATACGTATTCCGTTTATCAGACTGATGAAACTGGTTATTTGTTATATTTAAAAAAAGATACATTCTTGGGAAATTCTGCAAACATGGAGGTTTATATAGTAAACGGAGATGATGGTATCCGGGTATTAGATGAAGAAATGGAACTTCCATAAATTACACATGGAACCGGATTCCGTGTAAGAACTTGACAGCCGGAGTAAAAAAGTGTTGACGTTTCATTGCTCCTATGATATTCTATAACGTGCGACGGAAGAGGTCTTTTTTTTGTGCGTGAAAATGACCTGTAATAGAGAAGAAACGGAGGTGGACAGTTGTGCGTGTAAAAATAACATTGGCATGTGAGGAGTGTAAACAGCGTAATTACAACCTTACAAAGGATAAGAAAACGCATCCGGATCGTATGGAGACGAAGAAGTATTGCAAATTCTGCAAGGCGCATACCATGCATAAGGAAACCAAGTAACCTGATGACCACTATATAAGGAGTGATTGAATGGAAAAGAAAAAAGAAGAAAAATCAACCTTGAAGCGTAGCTGGTTTCAGGAATTAAAAGCGGAATTTCAAAAAATCATCTGGCCGGACAAGAATTCATTAGTAAAAGAGTCCGTAGCGGTTATCTTGATTGCTCTGGTTATCGGCTGCATCGTGGCGGCTGTTGATTATGGCCTGCTGAACGGATTAGATGCACTACAATCATTAGCGGATATGATAGGATAAAGGTTGGTGATTTTATGGCAGAGGCAGAATCAAGCAAAGCAAGATGGTATGTAGTCCATACTTATTCGGGCTACGAGAACAAGGTCAAGGCTGATATTGAAAAAAGCGTGGAGAATCGTGGTCTGGAAGATCAGATTCTCGAAGTAGCGGTTCCACTTCAGGATGTAGTAGAGGTAAAGAACGGCGCTAAAAAACAGGTTTCCAAGAAATTGTTTCCCGGCTATGTGCTTTTAAACATGGTGATGAATGATACGACTTGGTATGTGGTTCGAAACACCAGAGGCGTTACCGGGTTTGTAGGCCCCGGATCCAAACCGGTTCCGTTGACGGAAGGGGAGATCCGTTCTATGGGCGTTACGACCAAGTCACAGGTTGAGATCGATCTGGAGGTTGGCGATACCATTAAAGTAATTGCCGGTGCGTGGGCGGACACGGTTGGCGAGGTAAAGGCAATCAACACAGCAAAACAGACCGTAACCATAGACGTAGATATTTTCGGACGGGCAACATCCGTAGAGATCGGCTTCTTGGAAGTCCAGAAGCTAAACTAGCAAGTGGGAGGGTATCCCCCGTAAATACCACAATTTATTTCAGGAGGTAAGCTATAATGGCTAAAAAAGTAGAAGGATATATTAAATTACAGATTCCGGCAGGCAAGGCAACTCCGGCACCCCCGGTTGGACCTGCACTTGGACAGCATGGTGTGAATATCGTACAGTTTACGAAAGAGTTTAATGCAAGGACTGCTGACCAGGGTGATATGATCATTCCGGTTGTTATTACAGTGTATGCAGACAGAAGCTTTAGTTTTATAACCAAAACGCCGCCTGCTGCTGTTTTATTAAAGAAAGCCTGCAAGATCAAATCCGGTTCCGGTACACCGAATAAGACAAAGGTGGCAACTATTACCAGAGCCGAGGTTCAGAAGATAGCAGAATTGAAGATGCCGGATCTGAATGCAGCAACGATAGAGGCGGCAACCAGTATGATAGCAGGTACTGCCCGCTCTATGGGAATCACGGTTGTTGACTAGTTTTTAAGTGGGAGGGTCGCTCCCGATAATACCACAGGAGGTTATAAATTATGAAAAAGGGTAAGAGATATTTAGAGGCTGCAAAGCAGGTAGACAGAAATACTGTTTATGATGTGGAAGAGGCAGTTTCTCTCGTGAAAAAATCAGCAAGTGCAAAGTTTGATGAGACCATCGAATGTCACATTCGTCTGGGTGTAGATGGACGTCATGCTGACCAGCAGGTGCGTGGAGCAGTTGTACTGCCGCATGGAACCGGTAAGACGGTTCGGGTGCTGGTGTTTGCAAAGGGTGCTAAGCTGGATGAGGCGCAGGCAGCAGGTGCAGACTATGTTGGCGGCGAGGAATTGATTCCAAAGATTCAGAACGAAGGCTGGCTGGATTTTGATGTTGTAGTTGCGACACCGGATATGATGGGTGTGGTAGGACGTCTGGGACGTGTGCTTGGCCCGAAGGGCTTAATGCCGAATCCAAAGGCCGGTACGGTAACAATGGACGTAACGAAAGCAGTTGCTGATATTAAAGCTGGTAAGATCGAATACCGTTTAGACAAAACAAATATTATCCATGTGCCAATTGGAAAAGCTTCTTTCTCTGAGGAGCAATTAGCGGACAACTTCCAGACGTTAATGGATGCGATTAACAAGGCAAGACCTTCAGCAGCAAAGGGACAGTATTTAAGAAGCGTTACCATCGCTTCAACAATGGGTCCCGGCGTAAAGCTGAATGTGACAAAGCTGGCTTAATTCATGGTTGGGACCGGCAGGAATACCTGTGTTCCCATGCATCCGATAAGAGATAAAAAAAGGCCTTCTGTTTTTCGCAGAAGGTCTTTTTGCATATTGAAAAAAGAAAAAACCGATGAAATGAATTGCATAACCGGAATAAGATTGTTATAATCAATAAATAAGGTTGGGGAAGTGTGCATTACATTTAGGAGGTTACATAATATGAAGTTAAAGTTTAAACTGTTGTTATTAGCGGCAGTGCCTACGATATTGATCACAGTACTGACAATCGTACTGATAGCAGGCCCTTTTGAATTAAAGTCGAATGTGATTGCGGTCATTTTGCTATTATTTTTAGTGGTTGCTACGCTGGTTACCAGTCTGATCGCCATGAATATCAGCCGGGCGATTACTTCCAGCATTGACTCGGTACGACAGGTGGCGGCTGGAAATCTGAATGCGGAAATGGATGACCGGGCGTTAGGACGGAACGATGAAATCGGCATACTGGCACGTTCCTTAGCGGGACTGCGAGATGAACTTCGATACATGCTTCAGGACATTTCGGATCATGCAAACTCCTTACTGGAATCCGCTGACCAGTTGAACGAGACAGCACAGAAAAATCTGCTGACCGTCGATGGCGTAGAGCGTGCGGTGGGTGAGATTGCGGATGGTGCGACTTCTCAGGCACAGGATGCACAGAATGCATCGGAGAGCGTATATGCGATGGGGGAAATGATCGAGGAAACGACTAGAGAAGTGAAGAGCCTGAATGTAACAGCAGACTTTATGCGCAGCTCCAGTACGGAAGCCAGCCAGTCGCTGGCGGAGCTTCGGAGCATCAATGATGAAGTTAAGGAAGCCATAGAACTAATCTATGAACAGACTAACCGTACCAATGAATCTTCTCAGAAAATACGGGAGGCAACCCGCCTGATCAGCTCGATAGCGGAAGAAACGAATCTGCTTTCTCTGAATGCCAGTATCGAAGCGGCAAGAGCAGGAGAACAGGGGCGTTCCTTTGCAGTTGTGGCAAATCAGATTCAAAAGCTTGCCGATCAGTCCAATGCTTCGGCGGATGCCATTGATACGATTATCAATGAATTGATCAACGATTCCAATGAAGCGGTAAGGACTATGGAAAATGTACGGGAGATTATCAATAACCAGAGCGATAACGTGGTAAATACGGAAGCCATCGTTAGTCGGGTCATGGATGGGATTGAGGACTCCATTCGGGGGATCGAAGCGATCGAGAATCGCACGGAGGCGTTAAATGAAGCCCGCTCAGCTATTATAGAAGTCGTACAGGGACTTTCAGCGGTAGCGGAGGAGAATGCTGCCAGCACACAGGAAACCTCGGCAGCGACAGCGGAGGTGGCAAACAGCTTTAACGAGGTCACCGCTTCTGCCGGCGTCGTGCGAAACACAGCCGATGAGATCGCCAATTCGATGAGTAATTTCCAGATGTAAGACGTCATAAAATCAAGAATAAGAACTGCCATACGATCATGTATGGCAGTTTTTTTAGATTCAAATAGCCCCTTCTGTACAAAGGGCGGACGGAAAAGGGAGACTGGAAAGGATAGGCGGCCATGTTTTCTATAGAATTGTGTTTGTGCAAAATGTGTAAAAAAACAGAAATTTTAATGAAAAATATACAAATAAAAAACAAAAAATGGAGAATGATATGATTATAAATTACATTTTAAATTTTCTTTACAGTGATTTTGCAGAAAAAGACGAAAAAAATGGAATAATATTTGTGAAAATGCATAAAAAGCATTTTCAAAATCGAAAACAAGTGGTATAATAATCCTATCATGCGCAAAAGGGGTGACGACATATGATTAAGAAGGAAATGATAGCGATGCTTCTGGCTGGGGGGCAGGGCAGCCGATTAGGTGTTTTGACGTCCAGATTGGCTAAGCCTGCGGTAGCATTCGGCGGTAAGTATAAGATTATCGATTTCCCGCTCAGTAACTGTATTAATTCCGGAGTCGATACGGTGGGCGTTTTGACCCAATATCGACCTCTCAGACTGAATCAGCATATTGGAATCGGTATGCCGTGGGATTTGGACAGGAATATCGGCGGAGTAACGGTACTGCCACCATATGAGAAGAGTACAGACAGCTCTTGGTATACAGGTACGGCGAATGCAATCTACCAGAATCTCGAATTCATGGAATATTATAATCCGGAGTATGTATTGATACTTTCAGGCGACCATATTTACAAAATGGATTATGAGGTCATGCTGGACTATCATAAGGCAAGCAATGCAGCGGTCACGCTTGCGACTTATGAAGTGCCGATGGAGGAGGCCAGCCGGTTTGGTGTAGTAATTACGGACGAGCAGGGATGTATACAGGAATTTGAAGAGAAGCCGGAGCATCCGAGAAGCAATAAGGCGTCTATGGGTATCTATATCTTTAACTGGAAGGTTTTGAAAAATGCCTTACAGGTAATGAAGGATGTACCGTCCTGTGACTTTGGCAAGCATATCATTCCGTACTGCCACGAGCAGGGAGAACGGATCTGTGCTTATGACTTCAAGGGGTATTGGAAGGACGTTGGAACACTTGGTTCCTATTGGGAAGCCAATATGGAATTGGTAGACATTATACCGGAATTCAACCTTTATGAAGAGTTCTGGCGGATTTATACAAAGAGTGATGCGTTGCCTCCGCAGTATATTGCAGATAATACCAAGATCGGAAAATGTATTATCGGCGAGGGAACGGAAGTCTATGGAGAAGTGGAACATTCTGTGATCGGTTCTGCGGTCACCATTGGTGAAGGGGCAGTCGTAAAAGATTCTATTATCATGAATGGAGCGGTCATCGGTAAGAATTGTGTGATCGAAAAGGCGATCATAGCGGAAAATACAGTGATCGGGGACGGTGCTGTATTGGGTACCGGTGAATATGCACCAAGCGAATATAATCCGAAGGTATATGCCTTTGATTTGGTTACAATCGGTGAAAAATCCGTAATCCCGCCTAATGTGAAGATTGGAAAGAATACGGCGATATTTGGCGAAACCTCTCTTGAGGATTACCCGGACGGCGAGTTGAAGAGCGGCGGAAGTTTGATAAAGGTAGGTGATTTGGCATGAGAGCAATCGGTATAATTTTAGCAGGCGGTAACAGTAACCGTATGGGCGGTTTATCTGCAAAGCGGGCAGTAGCAGCGATGCCTATGGCTGGAAGCTATAGAAGTATTGATTTTTCTTTAAGTAATATGACGAATTCTCATATTCAAAAGGTTGCAGTATTTACCCAGTATAATTCAAGGTCGTTAAATGAACATCTGAATTCCTCTAAATGGTGGGATTTCGGAAGAAAACAGGGTGGTCTGTATGTATTTACGCCAACCATTACAACGACTAACAGCTACTGGTATAAGGGAACAGCCGATGCCTTATATCAGAATATCAGTTTCTTAAAGGACAGCCATGAACCTTATGTAGTGATTGCATCCGGTGACGGAATTTATAAGCTGGACTATAATAAGGTATTGGAGGAACATATTCAGACAGGGGCGGATATTACCATTGTCTGCAAGGAGATCAAGCCGGAGGAGGACGACATCAGCCGCTTTGGCGTAGTGGGGTTAAGCAAAGAAGGCTGGGTTGAGAGCTTTGAAGAAAAACCGCTTGTCGCACAGTCGAATCTGGCATCGATCGGGGTTTATGTCATACGGAGAAGGCAGCTGATCGAGCTTCTGGAAGGCTGTGCAAAGGAAGGCAGAAGCGATTTTGTAAAAGATATTCTGATTCGCTATAAAGATGTGAAGAAGATACACGGTTATATTATGGATTCCTTTTGGAGAAATATCGGCAGCGTAGAATCCTACTTCAAGACCAATATGGAATTTCTGGACAAGGAGATTCGGGATTACTTCTTCCGGACCCATCCGGATGTATATTCCAAAGTGGAGGATCTGCCGCCTGCCAAGTATAATGGGGATGCTGTTGTAAAGAACAGCTTGGTTGCAAGCGGATGTATCATTAACGGTACGGTTGAAAACTCTGTACTATTTAAGAAGGTATATGTGGGCAATAATTGTGTCATTAAGAATTCCATCATTCTCAATGACGTACACATTGGTGACAACTCCTACATTGAAAACTGCATTGTAGAAAGCAGAGACACATTGCGTGCCAATACGGAATATATCGGCGAGCCAGATAAGATTAAGGTGATAGTGGAGAAGAATTTCCGGTATACGCTTTAAGACAGAAGCACAGGCATTGGCATACAGGAGTACGTAGTCTGTGCGGTTGGCTGTAGATAAGTATAGGTTACAGGTAACAGGGGGTTTGGCAAATGAACATTACAGATGTAAGGGTACGAAAGGTTACAAAAGAAGGTAAAATGAAAGCGGTGGTTTCAATTACCCTGGATGATGAATTTGTGGTTCATGACATTAAGGTGATTGAAGGTGAAAAAGGATTGTTTATCGCCATGCCGAGCCGAAAGGCAGTGGATGGCGAATATCGGGATATTGCACATCCGATAAATTCTGTCACAAGAGACCGTATTCAAAGTCTGATTCTGGATGCTTATGAAAAGGCGCTCGCTGAAGCGGATGAGATGCCGGAGTAAGAGGAAGAAAGAAACAAAACGGGGCGTATTACAGGATTTTACTGTAATACGCCTTTTTTAGGTTAACTCATAAAGTTTTTCTAAACTTTGATTATTAAGTTGCGGTTTTTTTTGGATTGTTTATAATGGATAATGTGATGATAGAATAGAGTTGCTATGTTTATGAGCATATAGATATGGTTAGGAAGAATACCCAGGAGGAATTAAAATGCCAAAGTTTAGTGTAAAAAAACCGTATACAGTACTGGTTGCTGTTATTGCCCTGCTCGTATTTGGATATGTGACATTTACGAAGCTGGCAACGGATCTGCTGCCGGAGATGGAGCTGCCTTATGTGGTTGTTGTCACGACTTATCCGGGCGCTGCACCGGAGCGGGTGGAAAGTCAGGTTACGGAACTGGTGGAATCTACGCTCGGCACCATAAATGGCGTGGAAAATGTATCCAGTACATCCAGTGAAAATTACAGTATGGTCATGTTGGAGTTTTCTGAAGGCACGAATATGGACAGCGCCATGGTGGATCTGTCTACTGCCATTGATCAAATGACCCTTCCGGAAAATTGTGGCAAACCTATGCTGCTGGAAGTATCCATGGACATGATGCCCACTATGGAGGTTACAGTCGACTATGACGATATGGACATCTATGAATTAAGCGATTTTGCAGAAGAAACCCTGATGCCCTATCTGGAACGACAGACCGGTGTGGCGAATGTAGACGGTATGGGGCTGGTAGATGAGATGGTAGAGATTCGTCTGGACAAAGAACGAATCGACGCTTTAAATGACGATCTGGCGGCTTATGTTGATGAATCTTTGGCTGATGCAAAGGAACAGCTGGATAGTGCAAACTCAGAATTGGGAAATGCACAAAGCCAGTTAGACGCAAGCAAAAAAGCATTAGAAGAGCAGCAAAATGAAACCGCTTCCCAGCTGGCGACTACAAGTCAGTTGTTAGATGAGGCGGTTGCGACCCGTGCCGCCTATAGCGCACAGGTTACCAGCCTGCAGGCAAGCAAGGCAGCACTGGAGGCAGAGCAAAAGGCCTATGAAGATGCGAAGATAGCGGATACCTATGCCCAGTTAAACTCCATGTTTTCTATGATACAGGGTGTAGCCGCCATGATGGGACAGGGAGAAACAGTGCCTGCCGACCTTGTAGATGCGTATCAGCACCCGGAAAAGCTGACTGCCCTGATAACCCTTGTAGGCCAGATACAGGCAATGCCCGGTTCCGGTATCACACAGGAGCAGGCGGCAATGCTAAGCAGTCTGACCCCGGAAGGACTGGAGCAGATTGATAAGGCAAATAAGCGGCTTCAGGAAATTCCGGACGCATTGTCAAATATAGAGATTGAATTGACAGCGGCACAGGCAGTTTTAGATACGGTGAATACCCAGACGCAAGAAGCGGTAAACAATTATGCAACGGTGGAGGAAGGTAAGATGAGCGCCGCCGCTGGTTTTGGTGCGGCAAATGCACAGCTGGCAGCCGCACAGACAGCCTTAGATGATGGAAAGGCGGAAGTGGAAAATGCAAGGGAATCCTATGAAAGCGCTAAGGAAACTGCACTGGAAAGTGCGAACTTGGACGCCCTGCTGAATCTGGATACCTTATCCGGTATGATCTATGCACAGAATTTCGCTATGCCCGCCGGATACATATATGAGGGTGAGACCCAATATTTATTAAAGGTAGGAAAGGAATTTGAAAGCGTAGAGGAACTGGAAAATGCATTGCTTTGCGATCTTGACGGAATCGGCGAGGTTCGGTTAAAGGACGTGGCTTATGTGACGGTGATTGATAATTCCAATGTCAGCTATGCGAAGGTAAATAATAACGATGCTGTTATATTGGCGATATATAAGGCCAGTACTTCAGGTACTTCGGTCGTATCGGATAATTGTAATGAAGCCTTTGAAAAGCTGGAAAAGGAATATCCGGGACTTCATGTTACGAACCTGATGGATCAGGGAGAATATATTGATATTATTATTAAATCCGTGCTTTCTAATCTGATTTACGGTGCCATACTGGCAATCATCGTGCTGGCACTGTTCTTAAAGGATGTAAAACCTACGGTAGTGGTTGCGTTCAGTATCCCTCTTAGCGTATTATTCGCAATGGTACTGATGTATTTTACCAACATCACCATGAACATTATTTCGCTATCCGGTCTGGCTTTGGGCGTCGGTATGTTAGTCGATAATTCCATCGTGGTGATCGAGAATATTTACCGGCTGCGAAATAAGGGAATACCGGCGGCAAGAGCGGCGGTCATGGGTGCTAATCAGGTGGCGGGAGCGATATTTGCTTCCACCCTGACTACGATCTGTGTGTTCCTTCCCATCGTGTTTGCGGAAGGGATTGCGAAACAGATCTTCCCGGATATGGCGTTGACGATCGCATACAGTCTGATTGCCAGTCTGATCGTGGCATTAACGGTAGTTCCCAGTATGAGCGCTACGGTGCTTCGCAATACCAAGCCAAAGTCGCATCGGTGGTTTGATGCTGTGATCCATGCCTACGAAAAAGTATTACGGTTTTTCTTGAGACGGAAGTGGATACCGATCGTCGTTTCTGTTGTGTTACTGTTAGGCTCTGTCTATCAGGCGTTCCGTACCGGTTTGATCCTGATACCGGAAATGGGCAGTAACCAGATGTCGGTAAGCATCACCACAAATGCTGAGAATTCCGACGAAGAAAACTTCCAGCTGGCGGACGAAGCAATGGAACGTTTACTTGCGATCGACGGGGTAGAAACGGTAGGGGCAATGGTATCCAGCGCCGCTTCCCTGTTAAGCACCTCGACTGCAACGAACAGCTTCAGCTTTTACATATTGATCACGGACAAAGCGGCAAAGGACAATGCCGCTATGGGGAAAAAGATCGAAGAGGCATTAGGAGAGATGGAGCTAGAGGACTTTAGTGTGTCTTTGTCCATGATGGATATGTCCAGTCTGATGGGAAGCGGTATGCAGGTGGATATTTATGGTACGGACGTAGATACCATGCTGTCCGTTTCAGAGGACGTTATGCAGATACTGGAAGAGGTAGGCGGTATGGAGGAAATCTCTAACGGTCAGGAGGAAGGCGACGACCAGATCGAGCTTACGATCAACAAGGATGCCGCTATGAAATACAATCTGACCGTAGCACAGATTTTCAGTGAACTGGCAACTGCCCTTACTACTGAGGATACCGCCACCACGCTTACCGTAGACGGTAAAGATTATGCAGTCGTAATCGTAGATGAAACGGATACTATAGATCGGGATAACCTTATGGACTTTGAATTCGAGGTCAATACTACAGATGATGAAGGCAATCAGCTAACGGAAATTCATACCTTAGATGAATTTGCTGATTTGAAGGAAGGAAAGAGTGTCGCTTCGATCAGCCGGGAAAACCAACAGCGGTATTTGTCTGTGACTGCGGTTACTTCAGAGGGCTATAATACAACATTGCTGGCGAGAGATGTAGAAGCAAGGTTAAAAGATTATCAGGCGCCGGAAGGAATTACCATCGAAATCGCCGGTGAAAGTGAAAGCGTAAATGAAGCACTGGAAGATATGCTGCTGATGATTCTGCTGGCTGTCATACTCATCTATCTGGTAATGGTTGCCCAGTTCCAGAATCTGGTATCTCCTTTCATCGTTATGCTGACGATCCCGCTTGCATTTACCGGAGGTTTTCTGGCACTGTTTATCAGCGGACAGGAGATTTCCATGATCTGTCTCATGGGATTTCTGGTATTGGCAGGCGTTATTGTAAATAACGGTATTGTGTTTGTGGATTATGTAAATCAATTACGGTTAGGCGGCATGGAAAAACGGGAAGCATTAGTTGAAACCGGTAAGACACGTATGCGGCCGATCCTGATGACCGCCCTGACGACGATCCTTGCTATGTCAACGATGGCATTCAGCAACGATATGGCTTCTGCAATGGGAAAGGGAATGGCGATTACGGTAATCGGCGGTCTGGTATATGGAACCCTTATGACGCTGTTCATTGTTCCGATCTTTTATGATATTGTATATCGTAAGAAAGAGATGAAAGCGGTGGATATTGGTGATGAGGACAGCCTGAAGGAAGATGAGCTTCGTATGGCGGAGGGAATCGGAGATTTTCAGCCAAATGAACCGGAAGCGGAAAAGACAGAGCCGGAGGAATCACCGGCAATAGATCATGAGGAGGCAGAACAGACGGATGAGCAGGGAAGCGGAGAAAATGCTGGCAGGGAAGATTTATGACCCGTCAGATGAAGAACTGGTGGCATTACGGAAAGCGGCACACCGGTACTCAAGGTTATATAACGATACCTTCGAGGAGGAAGAAGATAGGAGAAAGGAACTGCTGGCAAAGCTGCTGCCCTATCAAGGAACCGGCTGTTATTTACAAGGACCGATATATTTTGATTACGGTGTGTTTACCGAGCTTGGAGACAGTGTTTACGCAAACTTCAATCTGACGGTATTGGACTGCTGTAAGATCGTGATCGGAAGTCGGGTTTATATCGGACCAAACTGTACGCTGGCGGCACCGGTGCATCCATTTCTGGCAGAGGAACGCCTGTTTCGGGAAAAACCGGACGGAACGGTTTATGATGATGAATATGCCCGTCCGATCCGCATCGGCAATGACTGCTGGCTGGCAAGCAATGTGGTAGTCTGCGGCGGTGTAGAAATCGGCGATGGCTGTGTGATCGGCGCCGGAAGTGTAGTGACCAGAAGCATTCCGCAAAATTCGTTTGCAGCGGGAAATCCGTGCAGGGTAATCCGGCAGATAACGGAGCAGGACAGTATTCATCTTCGCAAGGAATTGTTCTGACGTTGTTGAAAATAGAAAGAAAGAATAGGGGAAAGAGCAATGAGTAAGTTAAAAGCAGTCATTTTGGCAGCAGGAAAAGGCGTCCGAATGAAATCGGAGCTGCCAAAGGTGTTGCATGAAATAAACGGAATCACGATGGTGGAATATGTGATCGCTGCGGCAAAGGCAGCAGGGGCAGAGGAAATCTGTCTGGTTGTCGGTCATGGGGCGGAGCTGGTAAGGCAAAGGATCGGAAATGATGTAGAATATGTCTTGCAGAAAGAACAACTGGGAACCGGTCATGCGGTAAAATGTGCGGCGGATTTTATCGGTACGGAAGGAAATGTTTTGATCCTTTGCGGCGATACGCCGATCATTACCGGCCCCACGTTGAAAGCGTTGGTAGCGTATCATGAAAAACATCAACTGAAAGCAACGGTATTATCTACAATCTTGGAGGATGCCACCGGATATGGCAGAATTGTCCGGGATTCGGACGGACGGTTTATAAAGATCGTTGAACAAAAGGATGCAACGCCGGAGGAAGTAAACATACGGGAGATCAATTCCGGTATGTATGTCTTTCGTGCCGCCGACTTACAGGAAAGCTTGAAAAAGATCACGAACCAAAATGCACAGAAGGAATATTATCTAACGGATACGATTGAAATTCTGCATAAGGATACCGCCCTCGGTAAAGAGGCAGTGGGAGCTTTAGCCGCTCAGTGCGCTGATGAAACCAGAGGCGTGAACACACCGGAGCAGCTGGCAGAAGCCGCAAGGATCCTTGCAGAGTTAAGCCTGTAACAGAGCAAAGTGATTTGATATTTCTTTGTATGTATTGTATAATATATTAACTTCACAATAATAATGGAGCTATGGATAAAACGAGATGGAGAGGTGAGGTATGAGAAAAAGTGTAAAACGGATATTTGTGAGTATAATGACAGCACTGCTCTTATTATAAAGCGTACCGTGTAATAATAGAATGGTATCGGCAGAAGAACATTATGCATATAAAGGTAGTCCAATAGAAATTTCAGAAGACGAAGAAAACCTAACAGTTGATGGGAACGGAATCGTAACGATTAAAGAGGGAGTAACGATTACGAATGTGACGATTAGCGAGCAAGGAATGATAAGGAAGTGTAGACAATATACAAGGCTCGTATGATTTTGTAAACACCATCGAAATATCCGGCGGTTCCGTAGGCACACTGAGCGGATGGTTCGCCACTTGCAGTTTAAAAGATTGTGAAATTGGAGACCTTTACACAAGTAATGAGATTCAAATAGATGGTACGGTTACGGTTGGTACTGCATCAGTGGGGAATTTTACGGGAAATGGGACCGTATCTGTGACAAAGGAACTTTATATAACTGGTGGAAAACCGGATGGTTATGAAATAAAGCATGACGGTGAAGGGAAGTTAGTTACGAAAGTAGATAATACCACTGTAAGAATAATGTATACATTAGCAGAATCTGCTGATGTTGAGACGGGACATGTGACGATTATATTACCTGCCGCTACGAAAAAGGTGCAACCTGCGGCATCGGAGGGACTGGCCGGAGACATCGGCAAGATCACCGGCACCACGCCGGAAATGAAGTATGCGGCTTCAGAAAATGCAACGGTGTGGACAGATTGTAGTGCCGACGTGACAAAGGTTGATGTAGGGGTCTGGTATATCAGATATAAGGAAACAGCCACCGCATATCCGGGACTGGCAGCAGCTGTCCGGGTAAAAGGTATCAGTACGGGAACGTTAGACATTTCAGATTTATATTATGGAATGGTGCCGAGACCGACGGTTACTTCTTCCACAAATGTTGTAGAATCGGCACGTATTGAGTATAAGGAACGGAATGCAAAAGAAATGGCCTGCCAGTATTGGCAGGCTATTCCCAGTTAGGAATGTATCAGTAAACTTACTTATCATGAAAAAACGACGTGGATAAGGAAAAAAGGAGAAACGGATATGAAGATAATAGCAGGGCTTGGGAATCCTACAAGGGAATATGAACATACCAGACATAATATCGGGTTTGATGTAGTAGACCGTCTGGCAAAGCAATATAATATTTCTATAACGGAGAAAAAACATAAAGGGCTTTGCGGAAAAGGACTTATAGAAGGAGAGCGTGTGCTGCTGTTAAAGCCGCAAACTTTTATGAACTTGAGCGGCGAAAGCATACAGGCGGCTGTCGATTTCTATAAGCTGGATCCGGAAGAAGACGTTATCGTAATCTATGACGATATTGCTCTGGACGCAGGAAGAATCCGGGTGCGGGGCAAGGGAAGTGCAGGTGGGCATAATGGAATGAAAAATATTATCGCCCATTTAGGAACACAGGTATTTCCAAGAGTCCGGGTGGGCGTTGGGGCAAAGCCGGCGGATTGGGATCTGGTGGATTATGTGCTGGGGCAGTTTCCCGCAGAGGAACAGCCGGTTATGGAAGCGGCAAAGGATACCGCCTGCGAGGCAGTCGTCCAGATCATTACGCAGGGGGTGGAAAAGACGATGAACGCCCGGAACGGGAAACAGGATTAAATCAGGTGAAACGAAAAGCAAGGCGGACAGGGAAAGAGGAACAAAAATGAAAGCAATCACATCGCCGCTGGTGGAAGGAGAACAGTTTCCGGCCATACAGCAGGCAATGAAAAAAAAGGGATTTACAGCGGTATCGGGGTTAAGTGATACCGCCTTTAGTTGTGCAGTTTATTGTCTGGGCGGGCAAGACCGATACCGGGTGATCGTTACCTACAGTGAGCAGCGGGCAAGACAGTTGGAGGAGTATTATCGGTTTTTTGACCGGAATGTCTATATCTATCCGGCAAAGGACGTGTTATTTTACAGTGCAGACGTACATGGAAATGCGATCATCAGACAGCGGATGGAGCTGCTGCGGCAACTGACAGAAGGGAAGAAAGCGACGGTTGTAGTACCGATGGAGGCATTGCTGGAACGGATTCCGGAGCTGTCAATGTTTCAGAAAAACCTGTACCCGATTAAGCTTGGCGATACCGTTGACATCAGGGAGTTTCATCAGACCATGATCGCTCTTGGTTATGAGAAGCGGGACTGGGTGGAGGAACCGGGACAATATGCAGTCCGAGGCGGGATTTTAGATGTATTTCCTCTGACGGAGGATTGTCCGTACCGGCTGGAACTGTGGGGCGATGAGGTGGATTCCCTTCGTAGTTTTGATGTGGAAAGCCAGCGCTCCATTGAAGAATTAAAAGAACTGGTGATTTATCCTGCGACAGAAGTGATTCTGACAGAGGAACGAATCGCAAGAGGATTGAAAAAAATAGAAGCTGAGCAAAAAACGTGTGCCAAAGCTTTAAAAGATGCCTTTCAGACGGAAGCCTATGCCCGGTTAAACCAGACGCTGGATACCCTGCGGGAGGAATTGGTAGAGCTTCATTCGACGGTAGGTGCGGATAGCTATCTTCCGTATTTTTATGATACGTTGGTTTCGATTCTGGATTATTTTCCGGAAGATACCAGCTTTTTTGTAGACGAACCGAGACGGGGAGAGGAAGCGGCCGGCGCTTATCTGCTGGAATATGAGGAAAATATGAAGAGCCGGTTGGAGGGAGGTTATATCCTCCCCGGACAGGCGGAAGGGTTGATGAGTGTCGAACAGGTCATGGGGAACTTGGAGAAAAAATCAGCCGTGCTTTGTTCGGCGTTACCGCAGGATAGAAAGGATTGGAACTGTAAAAGGGAAATCCATTGGGATTCCAGAATGGTACAGTCCTATAACAACCATTTTGATCTACTGGTAAAAAATGTTTTGAATTGGAGGAAGAAGGGGAACCGGATCTTGATCCTTTGCTCTTCTTCGACTAGGGCAAAGCGGATTGCCGCCGAGTTAGAGGACTATGAGATTCCCGGCTTTTACAGTGAGAATCTGGATCGGGAATTAAAGCCCTCGGAGGTGATGGTAGCGGCAGGAAGACTAAGTAAGGGCTTTGAGTTTCCGGAAGAAAAGCTGGTAGTGATCAGCGAAGGCGATATTTTCCAGTCTGGAGAGCAGACACGGAGAAAACGGAAAGTACATCGGCAAGGTGGCGAAACGCTCAACAGCTTTGCCGATATTTCCGTCGGGGATTATGTGGTGCATGAAAATCATGGGATCGGAATCTACCGGGGAATCGAAAAAATAGAAGTTGATAAAGTCGTAAAGGACTATATCGTTATTGAATATAAGGATAACAGTAAGCTTTTTATTCTGGCTTCACAGTTGGATCTGATCCAGAAGTTTTCCGGGAAGGACGGAGCCAAACCGAAGCTGGATAAGCTGGGCGGCACCGCATGGCAAAGCACCAAGAGCCGGGTAAAAGGGCATTTGGACGGAATTGCCAAAGAGCTGGTAGAGCTATATGCAATCCGGCAGGAGAGAACCGGCTACGCTTATTCCAAGGATACCATCTGGCAGAAGGAGTTTGAAGAAGCCTTTCCCTATGAGGAAACGGCGGATCAGCTTCGAGCCATTGAAGAAACCAAACGGGATATGGAAAGCAGCCGGATTATGGATCGCCTGATCTGTGGAGATGTAGGGTATGGAAAAACAGAGATAGCGATCCGGGCGGCTTTTAAGGCGGTTCAGGACGGAAAACAGGTGGCTTATCTGGTGCCGACCACCATACTGGCACAGCAGCATTATACGACATTCATGGAACGGATGCAGAATTATCCGGTTACGATCAAGATGCTGTCTCGATTCTGTACGGCCGCAGAGCAAAAAAAGATCGTAGAGGGCTTAAAAAACGGAACCGTGGATATTGTGATCGGCACGCACCGTCTGTTTTCCAAAGATCTGGTTTATAAAGATCTGGGGCTGCTCATCATTGACGAGGAACAGAGGTTTGGGGTTTCCCATAAGGAGAAGATCAAGCAGATGAAGAAGGATATTGATGTTCTGACTTTGACAGCGACCCCGATTCCCCGTACGCTCCACATGAGCTTGGTAGGAATCCGGAGTATGAGCCTTTTGGAAGAACCTCCGGTAGACCGGCAGGCGATCCAGACGTATGTGCTGGAATACAATCCGGAGCTGGTGCGGGAGGCCATTCTGCGGGAGCTGGCACGGGGCGGACAGGTTTACTATGTCTATAATCGGGTGCAGAACATTGATCAGATCACCATAGAATTACAGGAATTGCTCCCAGACGCTAAGATTGCATATGCACACGGACAGATGAAGGAACGGGAACTGGAAACCGTTATGTACCGGTTCATCAACCGGGAAATAGATGTTTTGGTTACTACCACGATTATTGAAACCGGATTGGATATTTCAAATGTGAATACCATGATTATTCATGATGCGGAGAATTTCGGTCTGGCACAGCTTTATCAGCTGCGGGGACGGGTGGGACGGTCAAACCGCCGGGCCTCCGCATTCTTAATGTACCGCCGGGATAAGCTGCTAAAGGAAACCGCAGAAAAGCGGCTACAGGCGATTCGGGAATTCACGGATCTCGGTTCCGGTTACCGGATTGCCATGCGGGATCTGGAAATCCGGGGAGCCGGCAACTTATTAGGGGAGGCACAGTCCGGCCACATGGAGGCGGTCGGTTATGAGCTGTATTGTAAAATGCTCAATGATGCGATCCGCAGGCAGAAAGGGGAAATCGTAGAGGAAACCTTTGAAACTACGATGGAGCTGTCTATGGACGCCTATATTCCGGCTTCTTATGTAAAAAACGAATTTACCAAGCTGGAGCTTTATAAACGGATTGCCGGCATTGACAGCAGGGAGGCGTTAGAGGATATGCAGGACGAGATGACAGACCGGTTTGGAACCCTGCCGACTGCGGTGGAGAATCTGCTGGAGGTCGCATTGTTAAAGGCAAAGGCACATGATGCCTATATTGCAGAGGTATCGGAGCAGGGAGGAGAATTAAGGTTTGCCATGTATCCAAAGGCAAAGGTTGCGACGGAGCGGATTGACGGATTTATGAAGCAGTACAAAGGAAACATGCGGATGAATATAGGGAAAACGCCGGCATTTCTTTTAAAAACCGGAACCATGAACAAAAAAGAGCGGCTGAAATGTGTTGAAAATGTGATAAATGAAATCCATCTATTGATAGTCTGCTAAAAATATAATAAAATGTACACATGATTGTGTGTGATGAAAAGGAGTAAGGAACATGAAACAGAGAAAAGTAACTGCGGTGGTACTTGCGTTCACAATGTGTCTGGCAATGCTTTTAACCGGCTGCGGTTCCGGTGATTCAAATACAAGCGCCCAGTCGGCAGCGGGAAAGAAAGCGCCTTCCGAGGTATTGGTTTTAAGGGTAGGCGATGATGAGATATACTTAAATGAGGTCAATTATTATGCCCTTTCTATGATAAAGGGAATGGGCGTACCGGAAGGAACGGATATGAGTCAGCATTACAGTGCGGATTATCCGACTATGGATGATGCGTTTAAAGCACAGCTTTTGGCACAGATAAGACAGTCAAAGATTCTCTATCTGAAAGCAGTCGAGGAAGGGATTACCCTTACTGCTGAGGAGGAAGAGGAAATGAATGGATTGATCGATGAATTCATTGTCAGTTCCGATCAGGAGCAGCTGGATAAATTTGGGCTGGATAAAGAGGTTCTGACAAAGATCTACACCCAAGTCGGTCTGATCCGGAAACTGGAGCTTCAGATCGCAGATCAGATTAAAGCGGATGACGTTGGATATGGAACAGCAGAAAACCTTGTTTTTTTACGGGTTGAGCTGGATGAAAATGGAAACGCCATTGTAAATGAAGATGGAAGCTATTCTTATTTATCCGAAGAGGAACAGGAACAGCAGCGACAACTGGCGGAGGAAGCACTGGAACGGTTGAAAAATGGGGAAGAACCGGAGGACTTGATTCAGGAATACGGCTTGGAGGAAACCTCCGGCACGATACACGGTACGACGGACAGTATGCGGGAGGCTTACGGACTGGCAGACGGAGAGATTAGTGAGATTATAGAAAATGATTACAGCTATACCATTGTTAAAATGACAAAACTTGAGGATACCGAATATACGGAAACGATACATTCTTATCAAATGCAGACAGCTGCTCAGGAGGCGATTGAAGAGCAGGAAAACGCATGGTTTAATGAATTTTCTATTTCAGAAGACGATTTGGAGCAGGATGTATGGGAGGCGTTTACGTTTCAGGATTTCCTGTAAAGGAGGGGTACGGAGGCTGTATGATGCGGAATTTGAAGAAATGGGGAATCTTAATAGGACTGATCGGGATATTGGCTGTTTCCGGCTGTCGTTCGGAGATGACTGGTGAGACTACCGATTCGGTTGCTGTCTTTACGATTGGAGAAGAAACGGTATATTTAAATGAAGTATGGATATATGCAAAAGCAGTGCAGCAGGAATATGAAAAAAACTACGGAACCGGTATCTGGTCTGTGGAGCTTCAAAATGAAAACGGAGAGGTCCAGACGGTAGAGACGATCACAAAGGAAGATATTATAGAAGAAATTCTACAGGTAAAGGTGCTGGTAAGTAAGGCGGATTCCTTTGGAATCGCATTAAGCCAAGAGGAAATGGAGCAGATTCAGCGGCAGGCGGAGGCCTTTATAGGGGGCCTGACGGATGCGGACATGGCGGAAACCGGCGTTAATCTGGAGCTTGCTATACAGGTATATGAAGAAAACGCCATTGCATCAAAGGTATACGAGCGTATCATGGAGGAGGGAAACGTAGAAGTCTCTGACGAGCAGTGCAGACAGACGAAGATATATGATCTCTATTTCCCAACCTATCTGGAGCAGGGAGACGGGACATTTGTCGCCTTATCGGAGGAGGAACGCACGACCCAGCGGCAGGCCGCCGAGGAAGCGTATGGCCGGATTACGAGTTCGGAAGATTCTTTAAATATTGAAACAGCCGCATATGAATATGGCTGTATAAATTCGGATTTTTATACCATGTCCCAGCAGGAGTTGATGGAACAGTATGGGCAGGAGCTGACAGCACAGCTTTATGCGTTAAAAGACGGTGAATATCTTGGGGTAGTGGAAAGCGAGTACGGGTATCATATTTTTCAGATGATCGCATTGACTGATGCGGAAGCAACCCAAGATAAGAAGGAAGAAATGGAAGCTGAGCTGCGAAAGAAGTATTTTGCTGAGGTTTATGAAGATTACTTAAAAGAGCTGGACAGTTCTTGGAAATTTTCTAAAAATGTGGACGAAGAGGCATGGAATCTGATACAGTTTGCACCGGAGACAGTGGAAGAATAAGCAGTAGAGGAGATGGGAACGAAATGAAGCTTAATGATGTATGCGAAGCAATGCTGCAATATTATACTGGAGATGCGAAGCGGATTCAGCATTTTATAAAGGTCCATTCCTTTGCGAAGCTGATCGGTGAAATGGAGAATCTTTCCTCTGATGAACAATATGTGTTGGAGATAGCGGCTTATGTACATGATATTGGAATCAAGAAAGCAGAAGAGCTTTACGGAGATTGCAGTGGAAAGCATCAGGAGGAATTGGGGCCGGAGCTGGCAAAGAATCTGCTGATCGATCTGGGCTGCGAGGGGGTTGTGATCAAACGTGTCTGCTATCTGGTAGGACATCACCATACCTATACAAATGTTGACAGCCGGGATTATCAGATTTTGATCGAAGCGGATTTTTTAGTAAACCTCTTTGATGACGTCATGTCCATGGAGGCTGTGGAACACGCATATAAGAATATATTTCGCACGGAGGCAGGACGACGGATCTGCCGGGAGATGTTTGGACTATAGGAGAAATAGCGGGAAAGGACAAATTTATCCTGCTATTTTTTAAATTTAATGGATAACATATGTTAATTATTAACAACTGTTATCCGATATAGATATTAGATAAGATAAGGGAGGAAACTGTATGGGAAAAGAAGAATCGTCACCCAGTGAAAAGGAATGGAAGATTATGGAGGTGATTTGGAGTCACGATCTGCCTTTGACGTCAGCACAGGTTATTTCCCTTCTGCCGGTAGAGATGTCCGATAATCCAAAAATGATTCGGGTGTTGATGAACCGCTTGTGTCAGAAAGGAATTTTGGCATATACCGTCGATGAGAAGGACGCAAGGGTATACCATTATTATGCTTTGAAAACCAGAGACGAATGTCGGAAAGAAAAAAGCCGAAGGTTTATTGACAGTTACTTTTCAGGAAATCATACCGGAGCGTTAGCGGCGATGCTGCAAAGCTATACGTTAACGGAGGAACAGATTCAGGAATTAGAGCAGATATTGGAAACAAACAGGAAACAAAACGGAGGGAACCGTAAATGATTCCTCAGGAATTAGGTCCGTCTTGGATTGGAAATCTGAATTTTTATTTTGTGTATCTTGTGATACTTCTTGGAAGAAGTGTACTGGTTTCTTATTTGGTGCTTGTATTGATCGTTCTGCTTCGCAGGACAGGGTTTCGCAAGACAGTATTTGCAAAGGGGATGCTTTGGTGTCTGCTTTTTCCGGTTCTGTTTGTAGGGAAATTGCGATTGTTTTATGAACATCCGTTTTTGGCCCGGTGTTTTCTTTGGTGGCATAACTTCTGCGTTACGGAATCTTGGTTCTGCTGGATCTATATGGCGGGGATCGTCTGCACAAGCGGCTATCTTATTTACCGGAGACTGCGGCTGGGCATTTTACTGCATGGTGCAAAGAAAACATATATCGGAGATACAAGAGTGTATATTTTTAGCAAACCGGTTACACCATTTACGACTGGGATTTTATTTCCCAAAATCGTAGTGCCGGAGTTTATGCAGGATACCTATACAGGCGAGGAATTACAGATGGTTCTCCTGCATGAAAAAATACATATCCGTTTAGGACATTTATGGTTATATCTTCTTTGGGATATTTTTTGCTGTCTGCTTTGGATGAATCCGTTCCTTTTTTTCTCAACCAGATTCTTTCAGGAGGATTTAGAACATATCTGTGACCGGGTGGCGATTCAAAAGAGCAATGGAAATGCATATGATTACGGAAGGCTGTTATTAAAAAGTCTTCGAAGATTGAAAGAAGAAGCGCAAGGAGGGACTGCTGCTTTTGTCGGAGAACACAGTTATCGGGAAATGAAAAGCCGGATAGAGAAGGTGGCTGGTTTTCGAACATATACCATAAAAAGCATTTTGCTATGCTTGGGGAGTTTATGTCTGCTCTTGTCAGGAGGGATAGCCGGCCTTCGGTTTGCTTCCTATCCGGTGTACGCTGAATCGATGGACATTACCGTTTGCAGTCCGGATCTTCGTTTATGGCAGATTGGTAAGCAGGCGGAACTGTCAGAGGCTATCATCATCGATGAGAAAACGGTTACGATCCGCCGGGAGGCATGGGAGCAGGTATTGGAATGCAACGGGATCCAGGAAGAGATTTATTATATCAGCTTTGGCGGGTATTCAAAATTGCCGGGAATCGGCGGCGGTGGAAACATAGTAACTGTGGACAGCAAAATGAAGGGAGACTTGATCATATCATATATAAATAATGATAAGTTGTTTTGGAATTGGGTGATCAAGCATTTATAGGAAAATCAATAACGATGCATTTCAAATGGACTAACGTATAAGCATAAGACAGCTTTATATGAATGGATAAAATAAAGGAAAGAGAGGTTAACGGTATGGCGGTAAAGATAGGAAACAGCTGGGTATCAGAGCAGGCATATGAATATGCAAAGAGCAGAGTGGAAACTGCAAATGAGAAGGAAGAAAATGGGGTATTGAATGACTTGAAAACAAAGTTTTCCAACACGAACTTTCGTATGGGAACCGTTCCTTTTCAGGGAAGCGGTTTAAACAACATTTCCATTGCACCAAATATTTTAAGGGAAATGGAAACGGACCCGGAAAAGAGAATGGAATATGAAGCCTTAATCTATGATTGTGTCAGTGCGCAAAAAAGTCTGATGAATCAGGAAGGATTGAAAGCACATGGCTTTATTATTACGGAAGACGGAGGACTTCGGGCATGGGGAATATCGCAGAAAAAGGATTCTAACCGCAGTCTGATCTCTCTCCAAAGGGATAAAAAAGGGAACTGGATGCAGGAGCTGCTTGAGAGCTTAAAGAATCCGAAACAAAACAAAAAAACGGGTATAAGGGCAGCTAAAAACCAGAAAACAGGTTCTACGGGCAGGAGCGGGAATCATATTGATCAAAGGCTGTAAGTGGAAATTCTTTATATTTTTTCTTGACATACGAAAATTCCATAGCTATAATAATTAAGCATGCGTGATAACTCACGTGTGCTTTTAAAGTCCGAAAAAATCGGCAATACTACGCATACAGGAGGTGAAAAACATGCCAACATTTAACCAGTTAGTTAGAAAGGGAAGACAGACGGTGGAAGCAAAGTCTACCGCACCGGCTCTTTTGAAGAGTTACAATTCCTTAAAGAAGAAGCAGACGGATATTTCTTCTCCCCAGAAGAGAGGCGTTTGTACTTCTGTTAAGACTGCAACCCCGAAGAAGCCGAACTCTGCGCTTAGAAAAATTGCCAGAGTACGTCTTTCTAACGGAATCGAGGTTACCAGCTACATTCCGGGTGAAGGTCATAACCTTCAGGAGCATAGCGTTGTTCTGATCCGTGGCGGCAGGGTAAAGGATCTGCCGGGTACCAGATACCATATTATCAGAGGTACACAGGATACTGCCGGTGTGGCAAAGAGACGTCAGGCTCGTTCAAAGTATGGTGCCAAGAAACCAAAGGATGCAAAATAAGCATCAGATAAAGTGCTGGAGTAGGCTATGTTTTTCCTATTGATAAATAGATAAAATGAAGCAAACGACCTGCACGAACACGACCTTATTTGGAATCAGGCTGTCAGAAGCTGATCCGCCGTTCAGCACAAGAGATCAAGCTGTACGGATAGATACAGGTGTGAGTACCTTTAAGCTAACATTATTAGCTTATCATATTTTTAAGGAGGGAAGAACCGTGCCACGTAAAGGACATATTCAGAAAAGAGATGTACTTCCGGATCCGATCTATAAGGATAAAGTGGTTACAAAGCTCATAAATAACATTATGTTAGACGGTAAGAAGGGTGTTGCCCAGAAAATCGTTTACGGTGCTTTTGAGCGTGTGGCCGCAGAAACCGGAAAGGACGCATTGGAAGTATTTAACGAAGCATTAAATAATATCATGCCATTACTTGAGGTAAAGGCAAGACGTATCGGTGGTGCAACGTATCAGGTGCCGATTGAAGTTCGTCCGGATAGACGTCAGGCATTAGGTCTGCGTTGGCTTACTACTTACTCACGGGCAAGAAGTGAGAAGACGATGGAAGAACGTTTGGCAAAAGAGATTCTCGATGCAGCAAATAATACCGGTGCATCTGTAAAGAGAAAAGAAGATATGCACAAGATGGCAGAGGCAAACAAGGCATTTGCTCATTACAGATTCTAATTTGTTTACTTGTGCAGTAAAAAAATAAGGAGGAAAATACCTTGAGTGGAAGAGAATATCCGTTAGAGAGAACCAGAAATATTGGT
The DNA here is from genome assembly GCA_947589055.1 of uncultured Lachnospiraceae bacterium. Classification (GTDB taxonomy): domain Bacteria; phylum Bacillota; class Clostridia; order Lachnospirales; family Lachnospiraceae; genus CAG-632. The sequence goes on from CANPZL010000021.1 coordinate 33,077, forward strand.
ATTATGGCACATATTGATGCCGGTAAGACTACTCTTACAGAGCGTATTCTTTATTATACTGGTGTCAACTACAAGATAGGTGATACTCACGAAGGTACAGCCACCATGGACTGGATGGAGCAGGAGCAGGAACGTGGTATTACCATTACCTCTGCGGCTACGACCTGTCACTGGACGCTTCAGGAAAACTGTAAGGCGAAGCCGGGCGCATTGGAGCATCGTATCAATATTATTGATACGCCGGGCCACGTTGACTTTACGGTAGAGGTAGAACGTTCTCTGCGTGTACTGGACGGAGCAGTAGGTGTATTCTGTGCAAAGGGCGGTGTTGAGCCGCAGTCCGAGAATGTATGGCGTCAGGCTGATACCTATAACGTACCAAGAATGGCATTCATCAATAAGATGGACATTCTGGGTGCAAACTTCTTCGGGGCTGTTGATCAGATCCGTACCCGTCTTGGCAAGAATGCCATTATTACCCAGCTTCCGATCGGTAAGGAAGATGAATTTAAGGGAATAATTGATTTATTTGAAATGAGAGCCTATATCTATAATGATGATAAGGGCGATGATATCAGCATCGTTGACATTCCGGAGGATATGAAGGCAGATGCTGAAACGTATCATACGGAGCTGGTAGAGAAGATCTGCGAGCTGGATGATGATCTGATGATGGTTTATCTGGAAGGCGAGGAGCCTGCTGTTGATGACCTGAAGGCAGCATTGAGAAAGGGAACCTGTGAATGTAAAGCGGTTCCGGTATGCTGTGGTTCCGCATATCGGAATAAGGGTGTGCAGAAGCTGTTGGATGCTATTTTGGAATTCATGCCTGCACCTACTGATATTCCGGATATTAAGGGTGTGGACGAGGATGGAAATGAAGTGACCAGACATTCTTCTGATGAAGAACCGTTTGCAGCGCTGGCATTTAAGATCATGGCTGACCCGTTTGTTGGAAAGCTGGCATTCTTCCGTGTATATTCCGGAACCTTGAATTCCGGTTCTTATGTATTAAACGCAACGAAGGGAAAGAAGGAGCGTGTTGGTCGTATCCTTCAGATGCATGCAAACCACAGGGCAGAGCTGGATAAGGTGTATTCTGGTGATATTGCGGCAGCAGTTGGTTTTAAGACAACAACTACCGGTGATACTATTTGCGACGAGCAGCATCCGGTTATCCTGGAGTCCATGGAATTCCCTGAGCCGGTTATCGAGCTTGCTATCGAGCCGAAAACAAAGGCAGGACAGGGCAAGTTAGGAGAATCGCTTGCGAAGCTGGCAGAAGAGGATCCCACGTTCCGGGCTCATACAGATGAAGAAACCGGACAGACGATCATTGCCGGTATGGGTGAGCTTCACCTTGAGATCATCGTTGACCGTCTTCTGCGTGAGTTTAAGGTAGAGGCAAATGTAGGTGCGCCGCAGGTTGCATACAAGGAGACCTTTACCAAGCCGGTTGACGTAGACAGCAAGTATGCAAAACAGTCCGGTGGTCGTGGACAGTACGGACATTGTAAAGTGCATTTCACACCGATGGATCCGAACGGAGAGGAAACCTTTAAGTTTACTTCTTCCGTAGTCGGCGGTGCGATCCCGAAGGAATATATCCCGGCTGTCGGCGAAGGTATTGAGGAGGCGACTAAGGCCGGTATTCTGGCAGGCTTCCCGGTACTGGGTGTTGCAGCAGATGTATACGATGGTTCTTACCATGAAGTCGATTCCAGTGAAATGGCATTCCACATTGCAGGTTCGATGGCATTCAAAGACGCTATGTCGAAGGGAGATCCGGTATTGCTGGAGCCGATCATGCGTGTGGAGGTTACTATGCCGGAGGAATATATGGGCGACGTTATCGGTGATATAAATTCTCGGCGTGGACGTATCGACGGTATGGAGGACATTGGCGGCGGCAAGATGGTAAAGGCATTCGTACCGCTTGCAGAAATGTTTGGATACTCAACCGACCTGCGTTCTAAGACACAGGGACGTGGTAATTATTCCATGTTCTTTGAGCGTTATGAACAGGTGCCGAAGTCCGTACAGGAGAAGGTTATCGCTTCTAAGAAGGGATAATCGGTAAATGCGGCAGAAATTCAAGCTGCATATTCACTAAGAAACAGCATTTTCTGCCATTATTCTATAAAAAAACGGTATGCCGCAAGAAAAGCGGTATACCGGGTATATAAAAGACTTGAAAATATTGTAAGAATCAAATATAATGATTCCTAGCTGATGTTTAGTAGAAAAACAAATTATTTGCACATTAAAAGGAGGATATTAAAATGGCAAAGGCTAAGTTTGAGAGAAGCAAACCACATTGTAATATTGGTACCATTGGTCACGTTGACCATGGTAAGACAACCTTAACAGCAGCAATCACCAAGACCCTGAACGCAAGATTAGGTACTGGTGAGGCAGTTGCCTTCGATATGATCGATAAGGCACCGGAAGAGAGAGAAAGAGGTATTACCATTTCTACCGCACACGTTGAGTATGAGACTGAGAAGAGACATTACGCACACGTTGACTGTCCGGGTCATGCTGACTACGTTAAGAACATGATTACCGGTGCTGCTCAGATGGATGGTGCTATTCTTGTTGTAGCTGCTACAGATGGTGTTATGGCTCAGACAAAAGAGCATATCTTATTGTCTCGTCAGGTTGGTGTTCCTTATATCGTTGTATTCATGAATAAGTGTGATATGGTTGATGATGAGGAATTATTAGAGTTAGTTGAGATGGAAGTTACCGAGCAGCTGGAGGAATATGGCTTTACAGATTGCCCGATCATCAAGGGCTCTGCTTTGAAGGCTCTGGAAGATCCGAACAGCGAGTGGGGCGACAAGATCTTAGAGTTAATGCATACGATTGATGATTATATTCCGGATCCTCAGAGAGATACGGATAAGCCATTCTTGATGCCTGTTGAGGACGTATTTACGATTACTGGTCGTGGTACAGTTGCTACCGGTAGAGTAGAGTCTGGTGTGCTTCACCTGAATGATGAAGTAGAAATCGTAGGTATCAAGCCTGAGGTTCAGAAGACAACTGTAACTGGTATCGAAATGTTCCGTAAGCTCTTGGACGAAGGCCGGGCAGGTGATAACATCGGTGCTTTGCTTCGTGGTATCAAGAGAGAGGAAATCGAAAGAGGTCAGGTTCTGTGTAAGCCGGGTTCTGTAACCTGCCATCACAAGTTTACCGCTCAGGTTTACGTTTTGACTAAGGATGAAGGTGGACGTCATACTCCGTTCTTCAACAACTATCGTCCGCAGTTCTACTTCAGAACCACTGACGTTACCGGTGTATGTAACTTACCTGCTGGTACTGAAATGTGTATGCCTGGTGATAACGTAGAGATGACGATCGAGTTGATTCATCCGGTTGCGATGGATCAGGGTCTTACATTCGCTATCCGTGAGGGTGGTAGAACGGTTGGTTCCGGTCGTGTGGCTAGTATTATCGAGTAAGCTGATTGTCAAAGTGCAATAGAGATATTTTAGCAAAAAGAGAGTCACTCTGCATTGCGGGGCGACTCTTTTGCTTTTGGAGAAACAATTATGCAGGAAAGAATTCAGGGTATTATGCGAAAGATAGGGGTTAAAGAAATATATAATATTCCGATTGGAAAGTTGCAAGGTAATACGGTATTGGCGACGAACGGAAAGGAATATCTGACTGTTTCGCAGATGTTGAGGGCGGTTACGTATTTTATTGAATTTATAAAAAACAATTTTGACATAAATGAATATAAATATTCGGTCACTTTGATTTATTTACAGTCGGTTCAATTAGTATTATCAGGCAGAAAAGGGAAAAAACCCAAAAAAGAAGACGCACACCTTATTGTAGATGTTTGTCATGAATTAGCGGACTTGCATTCGTCAGGTATTGACGAAAAAAAGTCAAATGAGGAAAAAGCAGTTGCTTTAAAATGTTTGATTGATATTTTGGCATAAACAAATTGATTTGAATTATAATATAAAGTATTTGAATTTTCAAATTGTGTAATTAGAAATTCGATGATATAATGTAAAAAATTTGTAAAAATAAGCACAAAAAGTGTAATTGTTGTGAAAATATATAAAATATGAGGAAAAGAAAAATATAGCAATCAGTTATAACGGTCTCTGGAAAATACTTATTGACAAGAATATGAAAAAAGGCGACTTGTGCCGAAGGACAGGATTAAGTTCTAACACTATGGCAAAAATTATCGAGTAAGCGGTAAAAAGCTGGATTTTATGGAGCTTTCCGAGAAATCGGGAGGCCCTTTTTAAAATTTTGAAACACTGAAAAAGTGGTAAACGGTGCCAAAACAGTGACGTACATTCTTTGTTATATAGATAGCCATAATTTCGGTGCAATGGAAAAGAAATTATAGGTTATTGATGTTCTAAGCAAAATCACTTATAATTTGAAACAGAATATATATTACCATTAGCTGCATGAACAGGGCGTACATTATCGCACCTTATAACAATTACTATTAGAGATGGAATTGAGATGGAGCACAACAATACTCTTGCCTATTATAATAACTACGCTGACGAATTTTACCGCAGCACAGTATCTGTTGAATTTACTACAGTGCAGGATCATTTTTTGGCAAAGCTGGAAAAAGATTCCTATATCCTTGATTTTGGCTGTGGTTCAGGGCGTGATACCAAGTATTTTCTGGAACAAGGATACCATGTGGAGGCTGTAGATGGATCGGCTGAATTATGCAAGCGGGCCAGTCAATATACAGGAATCCAGGTAAAACAAATGCTTTTCGAGGAATTAGCAGTGGCGGACAAGTATGACGGCATTTGGGCATGTTCTTCTATACTACATTTACCAATTGATAAACTGGAGAAAGTGATGCAAAAGATGGTGACTGCACTAAAGAAAAACGGCATCATCTATACATCTTTTAAATATGGAAATTTTTCCGGTGAAAGAAACGGGAGATTTTTTACCGATATGACAGAAACAACCTTTGCGGATTTACTACAGAGAGTGGTCGGCTTAGAAGTAGAAGAACAGTGGGTTGCTTCCGATGTGCGTCCAGGGAGAAGTGAAGAAAAATGGCTCAATCTGATTTTGCGGAAAAGATAGATTCGGATGGATTAGAAATAGAATATACAGATGTTATGACTGGTGATAAAAATAAAAACCGCTTTTTGTATTACCAGTTAAAAATGAGGA